>CAJWLE010000005.1:0-24452 GCA_913042965.1 uncultured Synechococcus sp. | reverse complement strand
TTCTCCCAATTGATCAGCGTTTTCGAGCAGACCGATCTTCAACTTGCGTTCAAGCAGAACGGGTCCTGTATCGAGACCCTCTTCCATCGCCATGATCCCGACTCCGGTTTCAACATCTCCTTCCAGAAGAGACCATTGAATGGGGCCAGCCCCCCGCCAGCGGGGCAGAAGTGAACCATGGCCGTTCCAACATCCCAGCGGTGGTTGTTGAAGAACGTCCTTCGGCAAAATCTGGCCGAACGCCACAACAATGGAGGCATCGGGTTGCAACTCAGCCAGCTGTTGCTGACAATCACTGTCGTGTCGAATTCGTTCCGGAGTGAACACAGGGCAACCAAGCTCTTCAGCTCTCTGTTTCACCGGTGATGGCACCAGTCCCTTGCCGCGTCCACGGCGACGATCGGGTTGGGTGACGACTCCGACAATGCTGTGGCCAGCATCATGCAAAGCAGAAAGGGTTTGGACGGCATAGGCCGGCGTCCCCCAAAACAGAAGCCGCAAGGTCAGGCTTCCCCGGTAATGGACAGCCCATCCACCCAGACATGCGGAGCGACACCACGGGTGGTGATTTCTAGATCCTGCTCCAGGTGCACGATCGAATTCATCAGGCTGCGAATGTCTCCGGCAACGGTTGCCGCTTCAACGGAAATGCGTTCTCCGTCTTTGACCAACCAGCCATCGAACGGCAACGAGAACGATCCCTGGGTTGCCTTCACCCCGGCATGAAGAGCGGAAAGATCCTCAATCAGAACGAAAGGATCCGTGCATGTGGTGTGGTTCAGAGCAGAACCACTGCTGCTTCCTTCGCTGGTTTGAACAACAAACCAATCCGGACCGACGGACACTTTGGCGCCAAGCCCAGCATGCCCCGTGGGTTGGACACCGAAACTTCTCGCTGTTGCCTCGGAATGAAGAAAGTTTCGCAGTTTTCCAGCTTCAATCAGACACAACTTCTGAGTTGGTGTTCCTTCACCATCAAAAGGTGCCGCACTGAGATGACCTGGGTGAAGTCCGTCGTCGTAGAGCGAAAGGTAGGGGACAGCGAGTGATTCACCGATTGAGTCGCGATTGCTCAGGCTGACACCATCCAGCACTGCGCGGGCACTGAACATGCTGCTGAACGCACCGATCAGAGAAAGGAAGGCCTCTGGTGTGAAGCACACGCGGTAAACACCCGTCTCAATGGGTTGATATCCGAGATGACTGACCGTTCGTTCGGCAGCTTCTTTGATGCAACCTGGAATATCGAGTTCGTCACTTCCAAGGGCTAGACGGACGGCTCCGGAGCTGCGGGGTTTACGACCCTGTTCCTCGGCTCTGGCGTACAGATAAAGACTGGCCTGGGTCCGTTCCATCGTTCGGACGGCCCCATCGCTGTTGAGATAAAGACTGGTGGAGAGGGATTCAGCCATGCCGTTGTAAGGAACGGTCTGAATGGCTGGATGTCGGCCCAAAAGATCAGCCTCCGCATCCCGAAGCCTGGCAAGCAAGGGGAGGATGCCCTGACGTGATTTCAACGGTCGATTCAGCTCCGGCAGGGGAGCGGTGGCCAATGGAGAAAATTGGGGAACATCATCAGGATTTCCGTATTGGCTTGCTTGCCTGGCACCATCGAGTGCCTGTTGCAGCCCACCGTCGGAAAGATCCGTAGTGCTGGTGATTCCCACAAGCCCATCGCTGTTCCAGACGCGAACGGTGATGGAACTCCGTTGTGAAGCCTTCAGCTGCTTGGCTTCTCCACGGTCCACCTGCACTGAACAATCGTCACTGCAGGCCGCGCCCAGGTCCCAGTGCTGAACACCAGCCTGTTGCGCAAGCAGCTGAATGCGATCCCGGAGCTGTGCAGCGTTAAGAGATTGAGATGCCATCCTCAACGGCCTCCAACAGTGATCGTGTCAACCTTGATGTGGGGCTGGCCGACGGTGACGAACACACTTCCGCTGACGGATCCGCAGAAACCCGCTGCAAGATCGAGATCATTGGCGCACATGGAAATTCTTGGCATGACTTCTTTGGCATCGCCGATCAGGGTTGCGCCTTTCACCGGACGGCCCAGCTGGCCATCTTTAATCAGATACCCCTCCTCCACGGAAAAGTTGAACTGACCGGTTGGGCCGACACTTCCGCCGCCCATGGCCTTGCAATACAGGCCATCGTCAACAGAGGAAATCAGCTGTTCCGGGGTATGCGGACCAGCATCGATGTAGGTGTTGCGCATTCTGCTGGCAGCTGCGAACGAATGACTCTGTCGACGTCCGCTTCCGGTGCGTTGATGACCAGTACGGAGCTCTCCAGCTCGATCGCTGATGAAACACTGCAGAACGCCATCTTTGATCAGAACGGTGCGCTGAGGTTCCATTCCCTCATCGTCCATGGCCAGCGATCCGAAAGCGCCACTGCTGATTCCTTCGTCGATCGCTGTAACGGCGGAATGGGCAATGGATTGACCCACTTTGTCTGAGAACGGAGTGGTGCCTCGTTCGATCTGCGTCGTTTCAAGGAGATGACCACAGGCCTCGTGGAAGATCACTCCACCGAAACGATTGGCCAGAACGACTGGCATTTGGCCAGCTTCCACATAGTCAGCCCGCAACATCTTGCCTGCGCTTTGACAAACCTCTGCCGCACTGGCTTCCACATCCCAGGTGTGCAAATCATTGGGCCTGTCTGAGCTGCCGTAACGACGGCCAACGCTGGATCGGTGGTCGCCATCAGCAGCGAGAACAGAAAGCCCGGTTGATTGGTGCAGCCGGATATCGCGAGCGAAGGTTCCATCCGATGCTGCAACCAGAACTTCCTGCCAATCACGTGCGTAGCTACCGCGACGTACCTGCAGATGCTGGCCGAGGCGCTCTAGCTGAGCGGTTCCCTGAAGCAAGCGCGAGCTGGCATCCGCCATGGACGGGCATGTTGCCAGCCAGGTTTCCTTGTCATGGCCATAGTCACGCAAGGGGCTGAGGCCTTCAAAACCATTCGCCGAGTCCAACGCAGTGGCCTCCAGGCCAAGCATTGCGAGAGCCTGATCCAAGGAGCGGGTCAGACCCTCCTGGCTCAGATCGTTGGTGCTGACGAATCCGTCCCGACCGTTGAGGAACACGCGAATCCCAGCTCCTTTGGCGAACGTTGGATTCACGCTGGTGATCCGATCCTGCTCGGCAAGCAAACCAATATGGTCCGTTCGTTCCAGAAAAATCTCTACCAGATCGGCTCCAGCTGAAGAGCCACGTTGCAAAAGAGCCTGGAGAGAATCACTCCAGGCCTGAGAGAAAGTGTCAGTCAATGGCTCAGCGGACAGCGGGCTGGAACTTGTCGCTGTCGATGGGAGACATCAGAAAAAGCTTGGCCATCACAGCACCGTTGCCAATCCAATAGGGCAGCTTGCGGAGCAGCTTCAGTGGCGCAGAAGCGCTGCTGTTATCTGCTGCCTCCAACGCGGCGTTGTTATCAACCAGACGTTCAAGTCGGTCCCAGAATTTGCTGTTGTTCACATCGAGAACAACAGGGAAAACACGAGCTGACGTTTCATTGGTTTTTTCAATCACCATTTTGTCGTAGGTTCGTGCATCAAGGCTCAGTGCTTCGTAAAATTCCTTTCGGGCAACATCTCGCACATACATCGTTGCGAAGACAGCCAAAAGGAAGAATCGACACCAAAGCTTGGCGATTGGCCCACGGACGGTGTCGGGCTGAGCTTTCATCAGAGCATCGAAGAAATCACCGTGGCGATTCTCGTCTTGGCACCAGTTTTCAAAAAAGTTGAAAATGGGGAAGATTTTACTGTCAGGATTCTTTTCCAGATGTCTGAAGATGGCGATGTAACGCCAATACCCAATCTTCTCTGAGAGATATGTGGCGTAAAAGATGAATTTTGGCTTGAAAAATGTGTAGTCCTTGTTGGCTGTCAGAAAACCAAGGTCCAACTGCATCCCGAAGTCACTCATGGCCTTGTTGAGGAATCCGGCATGGCGAGCTTCATCCCGTGCCATGTGTCCGAAGCACTCAGCGAGCAGCGGATTTTTCTTCTTGATCCGGCGGCTTAGTTCCTTGTAGAGGAGAAAACCGGAGAACTCTGATGTGCAGCTCTGTTCCAGAAATTCAATGAACACACGACGGGTCTGCGGATCGAGCTTGTCGGCAGCTCCATCAAATTCGTCGTTACGAACGAAATGGTGCCGGTTGTAATCCTTTCGGAATTCCTCGCAGATGGCCTCCAGTTCAGCCTCGTTGGGCTGAAGGTCCATGTCGGCCATGGCTTCGAAATCGGTTGTGTAGAACCGAGGAGTCAGGATCGTGTCCTTGACTGGATCCTTGACGGCAACGGCACTTGCTTTTGCGACGGCGGTGGGAGGGACCATCGGCTCCGATTTCACGTTCCGGCAATCTAAAGCCGACCGCGTAATGCTGAGACGTTCAGTTACGCCCCAGCCACTTCTGCCCGTTCAACCGTTGCAGAAGACGGGACACCAGCAGGGGCAGGGTCATCCGTTTCTCATCGATGAGGAATGATTCCAGCAGCGTGGGCTCACTGCCTGGCTCCGCTAGGGCGATGTGCTTCGGGCTGTTGATGTTCTCCTGGGCGAAGCACACCCAGAAACGGCGGCCACCGGGGAGAACCCCGACCACCATTGAGCAATCACCACCGACTACGGGACGAGATTCTGTAACGCGTTCAAGCCGCTCTGGCTTGATGGAGCTTTCCCCCAACTGTTTTTCGACGGCTGGAATGAACAGCGTGTCGATGAACTCCGGAAAGGGTTTGTCTTCCGGCTTGGGGGGCTTGGCTTTTGCGGCAGGCTTTGCCGCTGGCTTCTCTTTCGGTGATTCCTTGGCAGCAGGAGCCGGTTTGGTTTCCTCGCTGGGCTTCTCTTTCGGTGATTCCTTGGCAGCAGGAGCCGGCTTGGTTTCCTCGCTGGATTTCTCTGTGGGTTGTGGAGTGTCGCTCAACGCGTCGTCAAATCTTTCGGAACTGTAATCAGCACCATTCGCTGCTCACCAGTCTTGATCCGGACTATCCCCCCAATCCATGGAGCTGATGTGCTGCGATGCAACTGGTTCAGTTTTTATATCAGGAGCCTCAGGGGCTCTTCGCTGCTGCGATGGGCCGCGCTGAACAACGCGATACGGCACTGCCACAGTGGGAGCTGGATCACGAATATCCCTTTCAGGCATCGGGTCCGCTCCCTTTGGAGGGTTGATGCCGAAGTCATCAATGGATCGGTTGGGCTCGACCGGTTGATGGATTTGGCGTCTCAGGCTGGGCGCAGCTGGCATCAGCAACAGAGCTGCCAAACCACTCAGACCTGCGCCACCAACACCGGCAAGGGCCATCCAGAGACCGATTGGCTGAGGATTGCTGGTCCACAGAAGAATTTGCAGCCGAGACGGCGTACGGGTTGTTGACACCGCGATCAGCAGCAATGCGAGCAAAGGAGCCAGGCAAGGCACAAGAAACAGCCGTTGCAACAGCTTCATTCGATCGGTCCAGACCAGCGCTGAAGGGGTGCAAGGTCACGCTCCAAGCCGTCCAGTAAGCGAATCACCAAGAAATCGACCATGTCTTCAAGGGTTCTTGGCTGGGTGTACCAGGCAGGGATTGGAGCCGCAATTCGAGCGCCAGCCTCGGCAAGGGCTGTGAGATTGCGTAGATGGATCAAGTTGAACGGCGTTTCTCTCGGCGCAATCACCAACGGCCGCCCCTCCTTGAGGTGCACATCGGCACAGCGCTCGATCAGTCCTGATGCAATGCCTGCGTTGATCCGTCCCACCGTGCCCATGCTGCAGGGCACGATCAACATGGCGCGTGTGCGGAAACTTCCGCTTGCGATGCTCACGCTCTGGTCATTCCAGCGGTGACAGATCAACTCACCACTGGTGCTCGACAGACGATCGCGCCAGAAGTTCATTTGTCGTTGGGGATCCACAGGAACGCTCAGTCCCTGTTCCGCTTGAAACACGGAATAAGCGCCTTTGCTGAGAACGAGATGAACAGAACGACCGGCCTGCAACAACAGCTGCAGGGTGCGTTCAGCCAGGGGCTGGGCCGAGGCACCCGTGACCGCGAGCACATACGGATCCATGGTCAGGGATTGCTCAGGGTGACGGGCGTGAGTTCAACCAGCGTTTCGGGTGAATCAGCCGCCTCTGGTAATGACGACGCCTCCTCCATTTCCGTAGGAATCACCTCTAGATCGATCTGGTTTCGCAGCACATCCACCTTCATCACGTTCACCCGAACCGGATCGCCCAATTGGTAGACGCGGCGGTTCTTGCGACCAACCAAACGATTCTGTCGGGAGCGGTATTCGTACCAGTCGTCATTCAGCGAGCTGACGTGCACAAGCCCTTCGAAACGTGTCTCGCCCACCTCCACGAAGAAGCCATAACTCTGGACTCCGCTCACACGACCGTCAGCTTCCTGGCCGACCAGAAGCTGTGCTGCACGGGCCTGAACCAAGGACAACAGGTCGCCTTCCAGCTCCAGCACCTGACGACGGCGTGCATTGAGCCGATGCAGCAAACGCTGACTGACGAGTCCCCGTAGCTTTTCGTCCTGGGCCGCCGTGAACAGCGACCACTGAATGGCATCCGCCGCCCCGCGCCGACCGAGAGCAATGCGTTCCTTCTGACGCACACTGGGTCTGTCCTTACCGTCCTGCAGCAGCATCTGCAGCACTTGTTGATTGACGAGGTGGGCATAGCTCAAGGCTGCACAGCACCAGGGAGCCGGCGGCGGTGACATGGATTCTTCTGGATGGCCGGCTCCCGGGTTCAGTTCACCATCGGAGGCGGCACCCCCTCCGGTGAACATCGGTTGTGGCAAGGCATAGCTGAGCTGTTGCTCCAGGACCCGTCGCTGATCACAGCCGGCAAAAACAGTGATCAGTTCTTGAGCGGAGGGACTGCCGTCCTCCTCGAGCTCAAGTGGAAGGTCAAGGGCGATGGCTGTCTTTGCGACATCGGTTAACACCGAGCCATCCGGCTGATTGACCTGCAAGGTGATGGCCGGCAGACCAAGACTGTTCCGATGCTCTCCCCAGGCGCGGTCAGCAGCCCGGAGCAGGGGTTGAAGCACCGAGTTGGGATCTCGTTTGTCGAGGGCATCCAACCAACGGTGCCTCAGTCCGGTGGGATCCGCGGCGTTCAAATCTCCGAGCGCATCCATCGCTGGTGCGGGGAGATTGAGGATCACAGCACCAGCTGCCTGTTCCTGCTCCATCAGACAGTTGGCACAGAACAACACTGACTCGAGCTGATTCAGATGGTCCTTAAGCGGCTTCAGAGCAGCAGGAATCGTTCTTGCCTTGGGCTTGCGATCCGCAAGGGCTGAGAGGTGGCTTCGCTGAATTTCGGCAACCGGTCGAATCGTGCTGAGCAAAAACTCCCAATCCGTTAGCTCACCATTGGCCGAGACATCCAGACGAACCGTGAGTGCATCGATGGACTCGCCGACGTTGAAGCTGCAGGCTTTCGACAGGGCTGGAGTCAACAAGCCATGCCACGCCCCGCCTAAACAGAGCGCCTCGGATCTGTCCCGCAGCCACCCATCAAGGCTGTTGCCAAGCCCGATGCGTTCGGAGACGGTTGGAGCATGAACCCAGAGACGGATTCCGCCATCGCGGGCTTCAACATGGATGGCGGGAAGCGGAGGTGCGTCTTTGATGTTCCAACCGTTGAACAGCAGAACGGGTTGCTCAGAGAGATCCGTTCTGCCTTTGCTTTGCGGTGACTTGGCTGAACCGCGTGGTGCTGGAGCCGGAGCATGCAGACCAACCTTCGTGAGCAGCAGCTCCCGATCAGCCGCCGGACCACCATCCAGCGGAAGTGGGCGAGCAACTCGCCCCTGGGCTGGGTACTGCGCCAGGGGGTAGCGATCGACAGCAACTTCAACGACAGCGGTTGGGGGGTCTGATGGGAGGTGCTCTGCAGCGTCCTCACTGAGCTGAATGGTGGCGAGCATTCGGTCATCCAGAGGTGACGCCATCAGCTGTTCGTCCTGCCGCTTCACCTGTGCAAGAAGCGATCGCGTCGCTCGTTCGAGAATGCATTGCACGCCACCTTCCGGAGATCTGCGTCGCCCTCCCTCACGGGTGACACGCACCAGTACGCGATCGCCATTCCAAGCGTGATTCAACTGGTGATCACGGATATAGATGTCATCTCCACCGTCATCCCGAATGGCAAAGCAGAAGCCTTTGCTGCTGCAGCGCAGTCGCGCATCAATCAGCTCTTCATTCTGAAGACGTTGCAGTTCTCCGTTCTCGAGGATTTCGAGAACGCCAACCTTGGCCAGTGCAACGCTGGCAAGATCCAATCCAGCTTTGTCCGTCTTGTTGCTGAGCTTGAAAATCTTCGCCAGGGTCGCCTGAGAAACCGACTGGTCGGTGGAGAGCTGATCCAGCAGGTCAGCGACCGAAAATTTCATGGAGGGCGTTTTCGAATCCGGCCTTCATGACCGGGAGATGACGGAGGGCCGACAGGTCAGACCTGGGCGTTGATGAGTACTCCGATTTTTAAGTTTATGAGTCCGTGGCTTCACCGCTTTCAAGAACCGGCTCGCGACTCTGCAACAACAACCGCGTTCCGATGATCAGGAATCCCACGGACGCAATCAGCTGGAGCAGTTCAGTTGGGACAACAGATGCCACTGACCCCCCGGCCATTGCACCCAGAAGGCTTGCCAGGACAAGGGCACTCGCCGAACCGAGGAACACGGCAAGGGGGCGATCGGACGTCCCACTGAGGGCCACGGTCGCCAGTTGAGTTTTGTCCCCGAGTTCCGCAAGAAACACGGTGAGGAAGGTTGAAATCAAAAGCGTGAGATCCATCTGCTCAAGCTCCGACTGAACTGAGCCACATCGACCTTGCGGCCTGGAGGCCGAGCCATAGCCCTAGACCCAGCATCAGAAGACCGGCCATCTGCTCCACCCGTCCAGGTGGCAAGACCCGAGCGAGCCATTGCCCGAGCAGCACGCCAACCAGACTTGAACAGATCAGTGCCAGGGCGGCGCCGAGAAACACCAACCAGGGTGAACCTGACTGAGCTGAAAGCAGCAAGGTGGCCAGCTGCGTTTTGTCACCCAATTCAGCAACGAAAACTGTGCCGAACGTGCTGACCAAGACGGCTGTGAATCCAGGGTTGTCGGCTCCTTTGCTCTCAGTCATCGATGCATTCAATCCGTTGCGCTGCGTTGAGCCCGATTGAACCTACGAAGCGTGAGGCTTCTGCCGCCGTAGGTGGATCGAATCTGTTGCCGACAACAATCGGTGGCAAATGCGTCGATCTCATCGATTTCAACGGAGAACAGATGCCCCAGCTCACTGACGCGACAAAAGCTCGGTCGATGGTCATAAACCCGGCATCGCCTTCCGCCGCTGTCGTAGTGAATGCACCAACCATCAGGGCCCACCATGGATAAATACGTTGCCTGATCCTCTTCAGAAAGGGCCAACAAGGCTTCCTGACGCTCCTCCGGACAAAGTCGGCAGCAAGCCCCGCACTGACTGATGCAGTGCCAACCGTGGGAATGATCTGTCATGACAAGCCGTCACAGAGCGTTGAATCCCGCCAGCGGATCAGAGGTGGCGACCCGTAACCTGTCCGTAGATTCGACTTGCGTAAGCGTCTTCCGGACATGGGCTTCGATTTCCACCTGATCGCCAACTTCGCGGCCCTCGCCATGATCACGTTGGCTGGACCTGCTGTGATCTTCATTCTCTTCTATCGCCGCGGAGCCCTCTGAAGACTTATGGGGTTAGCCCCAAGCTAAGAGCGGCCTCCCAAAGCAACGTTTGGATCTGTGGATGACGGGCGCGCTGGTCGCTGCTGTCGACTCCTCCCTCCTCAGACCAGTGAGCCTTCAGGACGTCTGAAGAGCTGTTGCAAAGGCTGAAATTAATCAATTCCTCGCTTGGCGTCTCCAGGCACACCTCGTACTGGCGATCCCCCCGCCTGATTCGACTCCCCCCCTGATGCCCTCGAAGCGCCTTCAGAGTCAACTGAAGCCTTCTCTCCCCCTTCCAGAGATTCACGTTGAGTTCGTAGGCCACATCAACCAGTTCCGGCATCGGTTGCAATGGCGCTGAGCGCCAGGCAATGGCGCGACGTTCGGTTTCATCTTGAGTGAGAGTGAAGCTGAGATGGCCTCCATTCAGGGTTCTCCAGTCTTTGACGCGACAGGCCCGAGACCAGAACAGCGGTGCTGAATGACCGATGCCAAACGGTTGCAGCTGTTCGATGGCTGACCAAAGGTCCCAGTTCACTTCGTTCAGCCTCAGACAAGCATCTGGGCGAAGTGGACGGCCCATTCCCTGCTGTTCCAACCAAGGCTGGGCCAGATCATTCAGGCGTTCATGAAGCGCATGCACATGCTGGGCTGCGATGGTGAATCCGCCAGCCGCAGGGTGACCGCCGAAGCGCAAAAGCAGATCAGAACATTCGTTCAAGGCCTGATCAATGGCGAAACCCTGAGGAGATCGTGCCGAGGCTCGCATCTGCCCAGCTCCATCGCCGGCAAGAAGCGCCACTGGACGGTGGTAACGCTCCATCAACCGGGCAGCAACGATGCCGATCACACCGTGGTGCCAGTGACTTTGTGCAAGAAGCAGGAAGGGGGGAATGCAGTCGACTTGCTCCGCCTCCAGCAACGCGATGGCCTCTGCCTCGATCGCGTCACAGAGCTCCCTTCGCTGGCGGTTGTAGTCATCGCAGCGGCGGGCGAGCGCCATGGCCTGACCAGGATCCGATTCGGTCAACAGGTCAACCACGAGAGCGGGATCACCTAGTCGGCCCACTGCATTGATGCGTGGCGCCAGTTGAAAGCCGATGTCGTCAGCGTTGAGCCGACGATCCCCAAGGCCAGCAAGCCGCTGCAGGGCTTTGATGCCTTCCGCTTCGCTGCGGTGAAGACTGCCCAGTCCCTCGAGCAACCAGCGACGGTTGGCACCGGTCAATGGCGCCATGTCGGCAACGGTGCCAATGCAGAACAAATCACGGGCCACCTGCACTGAATCGAGCCGATCCAATTGCTGAGCGACCCGGATGGCCAGCACGTAGGCCAGACCAACCCCGGCAAGCCCCCGATAAGGGGACCCCTCTGGGGTTGTCGCTGGATGCAGCAACGCTGTCATCGGAGGACGATCGACAGGAATGGTGTGGTGATCGGTCACGATCACGTCCATTTCCAGCTCCTTGGCACGTTCGAGCGCCTCTCTTGCGGCAACGCCGTTGTCAACGGTGACCAGAAGGCGAATTCCCTCGGCATGCAGACGATTGACCATGGCTGGGTTGAGGCCATAGCCCTCGTCCATGCGCGAGGGAATCGCCGCCTTAGGGCGAGCTCCGAGGGGTTTGAAGGCTCGTAGCAACAACGCCGTACTGGTCATGCCATCGGCGTCGTAATCACCGCAGACGGCAAGGGATTCCTGCTCGGCACAGGCTTGGCAGACCCGTTCCACCGCTCGTTCCAGATCCGGAAAATCGATGCAGGGATCAGGCAACTCCTGTGGATGGATCAGGTCTTCAACCTCAGCCCGATCGAACCCACGTCGTCGCAACATGGCTCTGAGCGGTAATGGGAGATCGATCTCCTCCAGGGGCTGGAACTCCACCACGGTCGGCAGAACCCACTGATGCGAATCGGTAGCGGTCATCAGTCAGCATTGTGCCCGCGTTATCCCGCTCAGCATGAGTTCACTGCAGGCGGTGTTCTGGGATGTCGACGGCACCCTGGCCGACACGGAAATGGATGGCCATCGACCGGCATTCAATGCAGCATTTCAGGACCTGAAACTGCCCTTCACCTGGGATGAACCTCTGTATGCCGAACTTCTTGCCATTCCAGGTGGTCTTCGGAGGGTGCAGCATTACGCGTTGAGCCTTGGCTTGGAACTCAGCTCCGAGCAGATCGATCAAATTCGCGATCGAAAGAGAGTGCACTACCGACAACGTGCGTTGGAGGGAGCTATCCGGCTACGACCGGGCGTGGAAAGAATGCTTGGTGAGCTGCACAAGCTTGGGATTGACCAATGGATTGTCACCTCCAGTGGTCGCGCTTCCGTCGACGCCTTGTTTTCAGGCCAGAAGGGGCTTGAACGTCACTTCGGCGGAATCGTGACAGCTGATGATGTCCGCAGCGGTAAACCAGCTCCCGACGGTTACCTCGAGGCCCATCGCCGCAGTGGATATCAGGCAGGCTCGATCCTCACGATGGAGGATTCCCTGGCGGGATTGCAGGCGTCGAGAGCTGCTGGACTCTGTTGTTTGCTGACGCCGTCCCCCTGGGAAGCGGAGCTTCCAGCGAGGTTCTATGAGGCTGCTGCCGCTTTCGACCATCTTGGAGATCCCGACCAGCCCATGCATCAGCTGTCGGGACCCCCTTGCGCTGGAGCAAAAGTAACGGTGGAGTACTTGAGATCTCTTCTTGATCAGCGGAGATGAGCTCGTTGCAACGCACCCGGCTCTCAAAGGTTCAGAAAGGCTTGGGTCGCATCGTTGCGGAAGCGGTTGTGGGGCCTTGGTGGTTGAACAGCCTGAGAGTGATCGCCCTGCTTCTGGGTTTTTTCAGCGCCAGCACCCTCACCGTCAGTCTGGGGACTGTTGTTCAGACCCGCACAATCACGGCATTGATTGCTCTGGCGGGATGTGAACTTCTCATTTTCCTGAGACAGAGCCTTTGCAAAAGCGCCGTTCCGTTGCACTGGCGACTGTTGGACAACCTTCGAATCGGCTTTGTTTACGCCGTTGTATTGGAGGCATTCAAAGTTGGATCCTGAGGGTCGCCGCGATCTACCCAACGCGGATCAAGAGCTCCTGCTGCGGCATCTGGGTATCGACGATCCAGCTGCATGGGAAAACGGCTGGAAGATCACGGGTGTTATTGAAAACACAGCCCACATCTGGCCTGTTGGAGCCCGTAGCGACTGGTTGTGGAGTCTTGGTCTTCCTCTTTTAACCGAGGTGCAACGCCACCAAGGGAAGCGTTGGCTGATTGGCTTGAGTGCCCTGCCAGGCTGCGGTAAAACCAGCCTCGGTCGTTGGCTCGAAGCGGCTGCGGCCCACCGAGGTCTTTCGCTGCAGGTGGTGTCGATCGATGACTTCTACTTTTCTGCGGACAAGCTCGAAAGCAGCATGCGAGGTAACCCTTGGGGTGTGCCCCGTGCGCTGCCAGGCAGTCATGAGCTTGAGCTGCTGAAGTCCACGATCCAACGCTGGAAGAGCGGCCATGACGTTCGCCATCCGTTGTTCGATAAAGCTCTCCGCCAGGGTCGAGGAGATCGAAGTGGCTGGCGAACCTGCTCAGCGGATGTGTTGGTACTCGAAGGTTGGTTTGTCGGCGTCAAGCCGTCCTATGACGACGACACCTCCCCCGGGGCGAACAGTCGGATTGATCCTCCGTTGACGGATCAGGAGCTAGCTGCGCGACGGTGCGTACAACGGGCTTTGAAGGACTACATCCCTGTTTGGGAGCAGATCGATACCCTCTGGCAGCTTCGAACCCTTGAGTGGACGTCACCACGGATCTGGAAGCTTCAGCAGGAACAGCAGATGAAGCGCGATCGCGGCACTGGTCTAAGCCCCGAGGTTTTGGAGGGATTCATCCGAATGATCTCCTCATCCATTCCAGAGGAGAGCTTCAGCCGGATCGGAGCGGATGTCTGTTTTGAAGTGGACCCGGAACGACGGTTGCGTCATGTCCGGGTCCGGTCCTGATCTCAGGACTCGCTGTCGTCCGTTTCGGCCACGGGATACACAAACCCTTGCGCACGGCCACTCAGCACAGACTTACCAATCGACATGGCGCGCTGCGCAGCCACCGCTGCCTTGGCCTTCCATGTGGCATGGCGCTGGTTGCGCTTGCCCTTGGATGTTTTCTTCTTCGGAACGGCCATGAACGCCTAATCAACTCCAAACGGGGATTCTCCTTTGTGAAGTTGCCCTGCGTCAAATCGCTAATCTCAATTCAGTGCAGATCTGACGTGTCTTCAGGAACATCCGGAATCGCTGAATCCACGACTGCAAAACCTGGTGGCGTGCCGTTTGTGTCCCAACCCTCCGATCTCAGCTATTCCCAGCTGCTGGAACAAATCCGCAGTGGCAACATCGCGGCACTCGAACTTGTGCCAGCACGACGCGAGGTCGTCGCCACCTTCCCAGACGGGACACGAAGAACCGTCAGCATCTTCTTGAACGACCAGCAGATTCTGCGGGCAGCCGAATCTGCTGACACACCGCTGACGGTGAAGGACATCCGCCAGGAACAGGCCATGGCGGGCCTTCTGGGGAATATTGGCTTGATCCTGATCGTGGTGATCGGGTTGTCGTTCCTGTTACGACGATCCGCACAGGTTGCGAACAAGGCCCTTGGATTTGCTCGCAGTCAACCGCGAGTCAAACCACAGGATGATCTGGAGGTGCGTTTCGAGGATGTGGCTGGCATCAACGATGCCAAGCAGGAACTCGAGGAGGTTGTGACCTTCCTCAAGCAGCCCGAAACCTTCATTCGACTCGGGGCAAAAATTCCCCGTGGTGTCCTGCTTGTTGGGCCACCTGGAACCGGAAAAACGTTGCTTGCACGAGCGATTGCAGGAGAAGCGGGTGTGCCGTTCTTCTCGATGGCCGCCTCGGAATTCGTCGAGCTGTTCGTCGGCGTGGGGGCCAGCCGTGTTCGTGATTTGTTCCGAAAAGCAAAGGAGAAGGCTCCTTGCATTGTTTTCATTGATGAGATCGATGCCGTCGGACGGCAACGCGGTGCAGGAATTGGTGGCGGTAATGATGAGCGTGAGCAGACCCTGAATCAACTGCTCACTGAAATGGATGGCTTTGAAGAGAATTCCGGGGTGATTCTTCTTGCGGCTACCAATCGTGCCGATGTCCTCGATGCCGCGCTGACCCGCCCCGGACGTTTTGACCGTCGCATCGAAGTGGGGCTGCCTGATCGAAGGGGCCGATCCTCGATTCTTGCGGTGCATGCCCGCACAAGACCTCTGGACTCATCAGTGGATCTTGATCAATGGGCGCAACGCACCCCGGGTTTTTCAGGTGCAGAGCTTGCCAATCTGATGAACGAGGCCGCGATCCTCACGGCGCGACAGGAACGGAATTTCATCACCAATGACCAGCTGGAGGGAGCGCTTGAGCGAATCACAATGGGGCTCAGCTCCAGGCCGTTGCAGGACAGCGCGAAGAAGCGTCTCATCGCGTACCACGAAATCGGTCACGCTCTAGTGGCGGCACTGCTGCCTGATGCCAACAAGCTCGACAAGGTGACCATTTTGCCCAGGGGTGGCGCGGGTGGATACACCCGTTTCATGCCGGATGAGGAGAGGCTTGATTCAGGTCTGATCACCAAAGCATCATGTCGAGCCGATTTGGTGGTGACTCTGGGGGGGCGCGCCGCTGAGATCGTGGTGTTCGGACCGTTGGAGATCACCCAGGGAGCCAGCGGTGATCTCCAGATGGTGGCCCAGCTGGCGAGGGAAATGGTGACCCGTTTCGGCTTCTCAGGTCTTGGCCCAGTGGCCCTGGAAGGTCCAGGGACCGAGGTTTTCCTGGGCCGGGACTGGTTTAATCAGCGGCCTGGATACGCCGAAAGCACGGGCAAGGCGATTGACGAAAGCATCCGAGCCTTGGCCAAGCAATCGCTTGATCAAGCTGTCGCTCTTCTCACCCCGCGCCGAGCTGTGATGGATCGATTGGTTGAGGCCTTGATCGAAGAGGAAACGCTGCATGAAGATCGCTTCATGCAGCTGGCAGGTCTGACTTGAACGCCACGACATAAAAACCCCCTGTTATCCGAAGACAACAGGGGGCATCAACATTGAACCGGTGAATGTGATCAGCCGATCGCAGAAAAATATTCCTTGGAACCAACGGGATCTGGCTTCATGGTTGCTTCACCAGGAGTCCAGTTGGCGGGGCAGACCTCATCAGGATTGGACTGCACGTACTGGAAAGCCTGCAGAACGCGAAGCGTTTCATCAACGTTACGGCCAACGGGCAGGTTGTTGATGGTGGAGTGCATGATCACACCATCTGGATCGATGATGAACAGGCCACGCAGTGCAACGCCCTCGGAGTCGTCGAGAACGTTGTAAGCCGTAGCGATCTCTTTCTTCAGGTCAGAAACCAGGGGATAGTTGATATCACCAAGGCCACCCTGGTTGCGAGCGGTCTGAATCCAGGACAGATGGCTGAACTGACTGTCGACTGAAACACCAAGAACTTCAGTGTTCTTGCTGGAGAAATCAGCGTAACGATCGCTGAATGCGGTGATTTCTGTTGGGCAGACGAAGGTGAAATCGAGGGGGTAGAAGAACAGAACGACATACTTGCCGCGGTATTGCGACAGGCTGATCTCCTTGAATTCCTGATCGATGACAGCAGTAGCTGTGAAATCAGGGGCCTGCTGGCCCACGCGCAGGCAACCGGTGTCGGTCATGGCAGTTGGTTGATGAAACGGAACAGAACATCGGAACGCTTATCTAAAGTCGATCCGACTTCCAGTTAGTACCAATTTATCACGGCTCTAAATGCATGACCCCATAGGATCAACTCCATGGAAAACCATGGGATGAACTGGGATCCGGCTCTGCTTCGGAAGTACAGCTCAACAGGTCATTTTCGCTTGCTGAATCAGCTCAAGAATGACCTCATCAAGCGAGGGCTGAACAGGGATCAAGCCACAGGGGAGCTGAAGATGCCTGGTTCCGGTTCCCGATTCGGTCGACGAGGGAGCAATCCTCGGAAAGCTCAGAACGTTGTGCCGGACATAGCCCCTGCAACACCTGAACCTGTTCCTCTTTCCGATCGCGAAACACCCGGAACCTTTCGTCAACGGTTGAATGCCATCGACATGCGGTGATCCCCGAGATGTATGATGGTCACTGGCTAAATGCCTTGCGTCAGAGTAGCTCAGCTGGTTAGAGCACAGGATTCATAACCCTGAGGTCGGGAGTTCAAGTCTCCCCTCTGACATTCATTGTTTTGACATTTCGGGGCACAACCGAAATCGACGGAACTCCGTTCAACTTTTGCGTGGAGGGAGCACGGCGAGAGGATTGGACGCTCCACCACCGGGACGCCGGATCTCAAAATGAAGATGTGGACCGGTGCTGCGACCGGTGCTGCCCATCAGAGCAATACGGGTTCCCTGCCGAACCCGCTGCCCTTTTTGCACCATCAAGCGACTGTTGTGGGCATAGCGGGTTGATTCGCCATCGTCATGGGCGATTTCAACGAGGAAGCCATAGGCACCCATCCACCCTGCATGGGTGACCATGCCATCACGGGAGGCATGAATTGAGGTGCCGGTGTTGTTGGCGATATCGATCCCCTTATGCATCCGACCCCACCGCCAGCCATAACCGGATGTGAAAACCCCCTTCGTGGGCCATTGGTATTTCGGCCCCGGTCCTGAAACCGACCGTGGATCAGACAACTGCTCAAGGGCTGGCCAGCTCACACCACCGCTGACACTTGGGCGAATTGCAAGCAAAGGCCGACCAGAGGAACGTGAAACGCGCAACTCACGACCGACCTTCAACGCAGCAAGGTTGAGATCCGGGTTGAGTTCCTTCAGCTCCATTTTTTTGATTCCATGACGCTGCAGGAAGGAATCAAGCGAATCTCCGCGTTGAAAAGAAGCGCGATTGGCAACGGATGGAGATGAATGATTGGGAGCCGTGGTGCGAATGCTGCTCGCATCAACGGTGGTGAGCATCGACAACCGTGTGCGTTTCTGGGACGGAACGACCCACCAGTGACCTTTGGCTAGATCAGCGTCGACACCAAGGCCGTTGAGACGAGCCAACTCGCTTGGAACCAGATCCAGGGAGGCGGCAAGTCGGCGCAGCGAAAGAGAACTCTTCAGCTGCACATAGATCACGCTCTGCTCTGAATCAGCGCTCGCATCGGATTGAGATATGGGCAGAGGAGGAAGATCCGGAACAACAGCACGGCGACTGTTCGCCTCACCGGGGAGAGCGGACCAAAGTGCGATGCATGCCATCGGAGTTGTGACAGCTGCAATAACAAAAGCTGTCCGCATAAACCGGGATTGCACCGGTTGAAGGTAACGATCGAAACAGGTCTACGCAAGGGGGTTTGGAGCAGTGAGGTGATCACCACAGCTGCAATTGATGCCCTGCGATGTAACTCACAACAGCGCAGGCCACTGAGAGATTGAGGCTGCGGACACCGCCCTGTCCGGTTTCGTCCACTCCTCCCGGCATTGGAATCGTGAGGATGTGGTCACAGCGTTCACGAACGGGATTCGGCAAACCCGTGTCCTCTCGGCCGAACAACAGCACGTCCCCGGCCTGGAAACGAAATGTTCCCAGCTGTTCTCCGCCATGACGGCTGCAACCAATTAACCGGTGTTCTGTTGGGAGCTGTTGAGTGAAGTCATCCAAACCGGCGTGGGTGGACAACTGCACATGGGGCCAGTAATCCAGGCCGGCACGTTTCAACGATCGATCGTCAATGCTGAAACCAAGTGGTTCGATCAGTGCCAGCGGCAGACGAAACGCAGCACAGGTGCGCGCAATGTTTCCTGTGTTGGGTGGAATCCGAGGCTCAAAGAGGGCGACGCGAAGCGGCGCAGCTGGGGAAGGCAAGGTCATGGCACAGGCCGACTGAAGGCATGGAGATCAACAGCGCGGCCCTGAAGAACCAACCAACTGCGAGATGCCTGGCGGTCCAACAGTTGTGCGAGGGAACCGAGACGGTCGCGGAACAATCCCCCGACGGCCGTTGGGGGAACAACACCCCAGCCTGTTTCTTCAATCACAACAATGCACGAGCGCTTCAAGTCGGAAAGGGCAAGGAGAAGCGCTTGAACCAAAAGGTCCCATTGTTCATCCGTTGTCTCCAAATGCCAGGCGACAAAACCTCCCAGGGAATCGATCAGAACATCCGAGTCAGGATCGACGGCTGTCAAAGCAGAACTGAGCTCCGCTTCACATTCCAGCAGCGTCCAGTGCGCTGGACGGCGTTCCTGGTGGAGAACCAAGCGCTTCTGCCAGTCCGCATCGTCAGGACGACGCGCTGAGGTGGCCACATAGGTCACCGCTCCAGACTCACTGAGCAGATATTCGGCCCAGCGGCTCTTGCCACCACGACTCGGACCATTCACCAGAACGAGCTGGCCTGAAGCTGAATCAACCTCCTCCATTCATTCCCTTGAGCGTCGCAACAGAGGAGGGGGAAACGCGATTGAGATAGCGGAAAATCCAGTATTTGAAAATCGTCGCCAGGATCACCGGGAAGGTGGCAATGAACAACATGATGAAGTTTTCCTGGGCTGGGAGACCAAGATGATGGGCAATGCCGTCGAGCAGAACGGTCCAGCCTTCTGGGCTGTGATAACCCACGAAAATGTCTGTAAAGAGAATGATGGCAAAGGCTTTTGCTGAATCACTGAGGCCATAAATGGCCTCGTCCAGAAAGCCTCGAAGCACCCTCAATTCGTTGCGACTGAAGAGGCAAAGACCCACGAAAGCGACCAGACCAACGAGGTCCGAAAGAACATTTCGAATCGCTCGGACACTTTCCTGATCAGCATCTTTTTTCAGCTCAGCTGCCCGGCTCGCAAGCATCTGCATCAGGGCATCGGATGTCGGTGGAGGTTCACCCTTAAGAAGTGCCTCGAATTCCACTTCTTCCTTGTAAATACGCAGTTTTTCAACTGCATGCTCCTCAAGTTGAGGCTTTGGATAATTCAGGAAGGAGAGTTGAGGAGAAAATTTTTCAATCGCTGGAGCAATCAGGTAAGTGCCCGAAACCTGCTGAATGAGCAGGGGAACCAACACGAGCAACAAAAGAATCCTTAGGGAAACCAGCGTTGAATCTCGACGTCGCCGAAAACCGGCGACCACGGATTCCTCTGAGGAAGGATCAAGCTGCCGGCGAACGGAGTCGAACACCCCCAGAAGGGAACGGGGAAGGGGGTCAGGCGCTGCTGATTGACGGCCCAGACCGGATGAGCGCCGAGATTGATACCGCGCTACGACCATTTCGATCAGCTGGAGCTGACGCAGCTCCTGCATATCGAGCTGCGACCGGTTGGCCTGCAGAGTCGCCAGTGTGGAATTGCAGATCTCCAACGCAGTGCGGAACTTGCGCAGGATCGTGGACTGAACAGACCGTGGAACAGACAGCTCCAGCTCGGGTCTGACGCGTCGATCCCCGTAGTACTCAAGCTCGAGGCTCTGAATCAACAGAGCCGCCTCATATCCCCGCTCAAGATCACCGGTCACATCAGCCGCATTGCTCCGGGAAAAGAGACCGATCCAGTTGCGGGATGCCATGGGGAGAAACGATCAGCGAGAAAAGACCCACCAGGTCGCCATGGGAATGATCGTGCCAAGGACCAACAGAACAATCACCCACGTGGTGGCGTTGCTTTCCTCTGTTTCAGCCTGAGTGGGGATGTTGGTGGGGAGGGCGCTACGGATGATTTCGCCAGGCGGCCCTGGATCCTCTCCACCACCAAGAACAGTGCCCAAACGGTTGAGGCCGTCGAGAGAAGCCTGTCGGTAACGATCACCCTCACGCAACGGGATACTCATCGTGGTGCGAGCCGTGCTTTTCAGGAGGGAAGGTGGTAACTGCGCGTGCAGGCTCTCCTCCGTCACGATGGAGGCACGCTTGTTCTGCGTTTCAAGCAGCAGAAGCAGTAGAGGCTCCTGGCCAGAACCGGACCAGTTCTGGATCAACTGTTCGCCAAAGCTGTCCAGGCTGTAGCCGTAATCCAGACGACGCAGCGTGATAACCCGTGCATCGACGCGATCTTCGATGAGGCCGTCCAATCTGGATTCCAGCTCCGAGCGGCTGGCGCGGCTGAAGACATCGGCGTCGTCCAGAACCCGCTCCTCCGGACGGATGGAACCGAGCTCAGCAGGGGAGATGGCCATGGCTGCTGGTGAGGCAACCAGAAGTAAAAGCAGAGCAACAGAAATCACTCCGGCCCAGCGGCGCAGTGAAAACATCAAGATCAAGCAACGAGACACAACATCAATGCAGTCTGCCCTCAGTCGTCGAGGCTGTCTCGGTTGAGTGCTTCGATGGCGGCCACGATTGTGGCGGCCTCACCGTTGGGAAGATCCACGCGACGTGCAAGGGAGTCGAGAAAGCTGGCTTCCTCCGAGGTGACGGTTCGATCCGCATGGACCAGGTGAGATGCAACAGCAAGCGCAGACTGCCGCTGGGAAGTGCTCAGTTGAGGGAGAGCTGCATCGACAAGCCCCATAACGCCCTGATCACGAAGATTGCGCAGCAAGGTGTCGAACAGATCACCCATGGCCGCCTCGGAACGATCGCGATAGAGGGACCGGTACTCCAGCTGGAGACGCAGCGCATGGGCTTCATCTCTTCCGAGAGAGCCGTCACAGGCCACAGCTGCCAGAGCCACTGCAGCAAATGCTTCTGCGCTTGTCATGGAATCGATGAAGCTGTCCACATTTGAGCAGGATGGAGCAGTTCTGCCAGCCCCCTGAACCGGATGCCGACACCAGCGCGCGTGGTTCTTGCTTGGGGTGTTGTGCTGCTGGTGCTGACTCTGGTCAACGCAGGGTTGGCGGAAGCAATCACTCCGGAATTGCAACGCGCGGAAGTTCTCTCCGGCATGACGGCTGTTGGCCTGATGCTGGTCGCCGTTCTTTGGACCCGTGCTGATCCCTCCCAGGCACCTCGTCGTGATCTCCAGGGTGATCAGGGACTCGTCCTCGACGAAGACATCGATGACCCGACCCGCGATGAACTCGGCTGGGGAAGCCACATGTTGCTGACGGCTTCTCCAGCAGCAACGGTTCTCGTGTATTGGGACCAACGCGTTTTGCTGAGGCGAGGACTGTTACGTGATGAGGAATTTCAACCCGGTGCCATCTGCCAGCGGGCCATGGACCGCAACACCACCATCAGCCTTGTCAACACCACACTGTTCCCAGGCCGGCATGAATTTGACCCACTGGTGAAGGATCTGCCTGCCGTGTTGATCTGCCCGATCGGGCCTCGTGGGGTGGTTGTGTTGGGAGGTTGGTCGGAACGCTGTTTCAGCCGGTCGGATGAACAGTGGCTGAAAGGATGGGCTGCACGGCTCAGAACGTCACTGGAGTGCCTGGAGAGCCGGAACCTGGGGTGACAGGGGCCGCTCGAAGACGGAACTGTGAACGAACTCTCCCATCGGATGGATTGAAGCGGATGCGATTGTCATCACCCACCTGACCCTTGAGGCGTTGAGCATCGCTTTCAGCGATGATTTCCTGAGACTTCCAGTTCCAACTGCATCTCTGGGCTTGGAGTTGTTCCCCTGGCTGCTCCAACCGACAGGCCGAAATCACGTCGAGGGTTGAACGTCCCTCATCCATGACGAACCCGATTCCACGCATCCGCATGTCCATGCGACGACCCTCAACAGGTCCGGAGGAACGAAACTGGCGATCCACGTAATTCCAACGTGTCGTCTGCGCCGCAACTGTGCCGCGGTCATCACCCAGATTGAGGCTGACAGGCTTGATCAAATCAAGGAATTGAGCAGCTGTATCGCCCTCAAGGGCTGAGGCCGTGAGCACACTGTCGTCGTCTCGACGGGCTGTCACCGGTCCGGCCACGGTCAGCCGGCCTGATTTCAGATTCCAGGATCCTGAACCACCCGTGATCTCCGTGTCGGATGGCGTTTCAGCGGAGCGCGTCTCAGGCCAGTGGAGCAAACGAGTTGGGCCGTCCAAACGCAGTTGATTTCGATCCTGCAACAACACGAATCGTTCAGCACTCAGCTGGGAACGGGAATTGAGGGCTTTGGCCTGCCTGTCAACGACGATATGAGACTCGTCTGGCGTCCAGACAAGACGTTCCCCTTCGATCAGAAGGCGTTGGTCTGTGATCTGTTGCAGTTTGACGTTGCCCTCGAGGACAATCCGATCACCGTCGTTGACAACGGTGGCCTGTCGCGCAGAGATCCGTAGATAAGGCTTGTCATCTCGGTAGATCAAACCGGATGGACTCTGGGCCTGGACCGTCCGACTTTCAAGGTCATAGCGAGCCTCCGGACTGATCAGATCCCAGTCGCGGCTTCCATCGTCCCGACGCTGATTGAGGTTGAGGGAGCGGAAGACGAAGGGGGGGGCCACCTCATCGGCCTGATCCGCTGTCGACACACAACCCGTCAGAAGAGCGGTGGCCGTCAGCGGGATCAGCAGTGCTGACCGAACGGAGCGGTGCATGGATTAAAGATCTCCCTCCAGTTCAAGTCGTTGCATCACAGGAGTCGGTTGAGGCAGCTGGGCACCACTTGCCAATCCACCCCAGCTGAGCTGTGCCAACCAGTCGTCTTCGTTCAGGGCATGGCCGAGTTGAGCCAGGATTCGATCGCTCAAATCCGGCAGCAACGGAGCGAGCAGCAAACCAACAATGCGGGTGGCTTCCAGAACCGCATAAAGATCATCGCCAACCTCCACCTCCTGTCCTGGTTGCTTCATCCGACTCCATGGAGCGGTGTCATTGAGATGGCCATTGGCCGAAATCGCCAATTGGAGGATCGCTTCCGAAGCGGATTTGAAACCGAGACCGGCCATGCTCTCGACAACGCTGTTCACGGTGGCCGCTGCCGCCAAGGCCAGCGGATGGTCCGTTTCAGCTGCAGCGGTATGGGGAGGAACAGCCTCCGCAAACCATTTGCGGGCCATGGACGATGTTCGATTCAACAGATTGCCGATCGTGTTGGCCAGATCGTTGTTCACCAGATCAACGAACCGTTGCTGCTGAAAGTCGCCATCGTCGCCGAACTGAATATCACGCAGCAGATACCAACGCACCGCATCGGTGCCACAGCGCTCCAGCAGAGTCTCTGGATTCAGAACATTGCCGAGGGATTTGCCCATTTTCTGACCTTCCCGTGTCAGGAAGCCGTGGCCAAAGACCTGGTCCGGAACGGGTAATCCGGCCGACATCAACATGGCCGGCCAATACACCGCATGGAATCGGAGAATGTCCTTGCCGATCACATGAATCGAAGCAGGCCAGCCGCAAGCCTCCAGTCGATCTAAATCAGGTTCACCTCCGTCGTCGAGCAAGGCTGTGAGATAACCCAGCAGTGCATCGAACCAGACATAAAACGTGTGGCCTTGATGGTCGGGAACCGGCAGCCCCCAGGAGACGTTGACCCTGGAAATCGAGAAGTCGCGAAGCCCCTGAGCCACAAAGTTGCGAACCTCCTGTCGACGGCTGGTGGGCTGGATGAAATCCTCACGATTGACGAGGTCTTCTATTTGCGTCTGATAGCGCGACAAACGGAAGAAGAGGTTCTCCTCATCCCTCCATTCCAGTGGTTTGCGATGGATCGAGCATTCGGGAGCCACCGCATCGGAGGGATCGTCTTTGAATTCCTCGCAACCCACGCAATACCAACCGGTCTGGCGGCCGCTGACCACATCACCGGAGTCTTTGACCCGGCCGTAAA
>CAJWLE010000004.1:0-25525 GCA_913042965.1 uncultured Synechococcus sp. | reverse complement strand
ATCAGCTCGTGGCGAGCAGCTTTCGAAGTTTCGGTTCCAGTGCTGTGAAAGCTCGGCCGCGATGGCCGTGTTGTTTCTTTTCTGCCAGTGCCATCTCCGCAAAGGTCAATCCCGTGTCCTTGACCTCAAAAATCGGGTCGTAGCCAAAGCCCTGATCTCCCCGGGGGGCAGTGGTGATGCGTCCTTGACAACGCCCTTCCACCTCCAGCAGCACACGGCCGTCGGGGGCCGCAATGCAGAGCGCTGCACAGAAGTGGGCTTCACGCTCGCTGCAATTCTGCAGTGCGTTCAGTAAGCGCTGAATGCGTTCGGGATCGGAGTTGGCATAGCGGGCGGAGTGAACTCCGGGGGCACCATCGAGCGCATCCACACTCAGGCCGGAATCGTCGGCCAGGGCCCATTCCCCTGTGACGCAAGCCACGGTTTTGGCTTTGAGCTGTGCATTGGCTGCGAACGTGCTGCCTGTTTCCTCGACCTCCAAGCTCTCAGGCTGCGGCCGAACGTTGAGGGGTAGAGCCCGCAGCAAATTCTCGAATTCATGGATCTTGCCAGGGTTACTGCTGGCGATCACAAGCGTCTTCACGCGGCCTCTGCAAACTGCTTGGCCCAGGCCAGCACAGTGCCGACCCGGTCGGCATCTGGCGCCTCGCAATAGAGGCGCAGCAAGGGTTCGGTGCCCGAGAAGCGCAGCATCAGCCAGTGGCTTTCCCCCATTCGCAATTTGATGCCGTCAGTGGTGATCACCTTCTGAACAGCCGTTCCGGCAACTTCCTTGGGAGTGCTGTCCGCCAAGAGGCCCTCCAGACGCTTACGCGCCTCCATATCGGCCAGTCGGAGGTCCAGTCGGTCGTAGTGGCTGTTGCCTCCGTGCTGGTTCTGGAGAGCATCCAGGCGTTCCCCCAGGGGTTGTCCCCCCTCGACAAGAGCCTCGAGCACCAACATGGCTGCGAACAGTGCGTCCCTTTCCGGAAGGTGCATGCCGAACCCAACTCCACCGGACTCCTCACCGCCGATCAAGACCTGCCCCGTGAGCATTTCACTGGCGATGTATTTGAACCCGACGGCCAGTTCGAGAACATCGCGACCCTGACTTTCCGCAATTCGTCGCATCAGATCAGAGCCACTGACGGTCTTCACCACCGTGCCCGGCAGGTTGCGGGCCCGGCCCAGGTGATCGATCAACAGCGGCATCAGCAACTGAGTGCTGCAGAAGCGGCCGGTCTCATCAACGGCAGCGATGCGGTCGCCGTCGCCGTCGAACACCAGTCCCACAGCTGGTGTCCCTGAGGCGGTGGAGGCCTTGACAGCTGCGATCAGCTCAACCAGGTAAGGGGCCAGAGGTTCCGGCGGATGGCCTCCGAACAGGGGATCCCGTTCGCTGCGGATTTCCTCGACCAGACCGCTGGCTTCGGTTCCGAGCAACTCCGGAACACAGCCTGCGGCAGAGCCGTGCATCGGATCGACGATCACCTTCAAGTTCATCGCTTTTAGGCCGTGGATCAGTGCCTTCAGATCGAAATTGCTTTTCAATCCGTCGAGGTGCTCCCCTCGGCAATCGAAGCGGATCACCTCATCCCGAATCGGTGCTGTGATTCCCCCTGCGGCCAGACGCTTCTCCACAGCAGCGGTGAAGTCCCCTTCCACCGACCCGCCGAACGGTCCCTTGATCTTGAGACCCAGCCATTCAGGTGGGTTGTGGCTTGCGGTGATCACCAGGGCTCCCAGGGCCTTGCGTTGCACCACCGCCCAGCTGCAGGCAGGTGTCGGTACCGACGTTTCTGTGAGCAGCGGCTCGAGTTCACAGCCCCGGACGGAGCTGGCAATGGCCTCCGCCAGCTCCGGTGCCAGAAAGCGCCGGTCGTAACCGATCACCACGACGCGGCTGTCGAGGTCTGGGGGGGAGCGATGGGCGAGCTCCTGTGCTGCTGCCGCAGCGACTGGAAGCAACCGTTCCACTGTGATGTCAACACCCAGTACGCCGCGCCAGCCATCGGTGCCGAATCGGATCGGAGCTGGACCGAGCGGCAGAGATGCGGAAGCCATCGAACACCCTGTGCTGACCTGGATCTAGCAGCTGGTGGCCCTAGGGTCTCGCCATGGGTGACACCCCGCCTGCCGCCAACGTGCTCACCGATCGGTTGCTGCGCAGTTGGCTGCGCTGTCGGCGTAAGGCCTGGTTGGATCGCCATGGGGATGCGACCCAGCGGCGATGGAGCGCCCATCGCAACCTGATGCTGGACGACCAGCAGCGTTGCTTCGTTGCCTTGATGCCGCAAAAGCCAGCCCACGGCCAGGCGGGTTGTGCGGCTGGGGCTGAGGGTGTTGTTGGTCTGCGCTTGAAGGGGCGCGGCCCCGGTGGAGAGCTTGTGGAGGCCCATCCGCCGTTGCTGCGCCGTGTCTCAGGTCGAAGTCGCTGGGGCGCGTTTTCCTATCAACCGGTTTTGGCGCGTCAGGGTCGGCGAATGACCCGTGAACATCAACTACCGCTGGCCTTGATGGCGCTGTTGCTGGAGCAGGAGCAGCAGGCTCCGGTGCGGGATGCGCTGGTGGTTGGTGGGGGCGGGATGGGTCGTCGGCCGGCACGCGACCGTGTCGGCCTGTCAGCTGGTTTGCGTAAGCAGCTGGGAGATGCCTTGCGCAAGCTGCGTGTTGATCTCGATCGATCCGATCCGCCGCCGCTTGCGGCCGACCGTCGCAAGTGCACGCTCTGCAGCTGGCGCGGGCTGTGCAATGCAGAAGCTGCAGCTGAGGGGCATCTGAGCGAGGTGAGTGGGATCGGCGCTAAACGACGCGAAATGCTCAAGGAGCTCGGGATCCACGGTCTCCATGATTTGGCGGCTGCGGATCCCGATCGTCTGGCGGAGCAGATGGAGCGGTTCGGGGAACAGCACGGTGAGGTGGCGCGAACGCTTGTGGCCCAGGCCCGTTGCCAGAGGGACGGTCAACCCGAGCGTCTGCAGAACACACCTGCTTTGCCGGAGCTCGTGGGTGCGCCCGGGGTGCTTCTTTACGACATCGAATCAGACCCCGATGCCCGTCATGATTTTCTCCATGGCTTCTGGCGACTCCCCTCCCGAGCCGATGGATCCTGGGATCTGACCGCTGCTCGCTATCAGCCGTTGCTGGTGTTGGCCGAGCACGGTGAACAACGCTGCTGGGAACGGCTCGATCGCTATCTCAGCGTCCATGAAGGTTGGCCTGTTCTCCATTACGGAGAGACCGAGTCCTTGGCTTTGCGGCGGATGGCGGAGCGCCAAGGTGTTGCCGAGCACAAGCTGATGTTGCTTCGAGCTCGTCTAGTGGATGTGCATGCACGGGTCCGCAGCCACTGGCGCCTGCCTATTAACAGCTATGGGCTTAAAGCAGTCGCCGCCTGGCAGGGTTTTCGCTGGAGCCAGACCGGGGTTGATGGTGCTCACGCTCTTCTGTGGTGGCGGCAGTGGCAGGGGGATGGCCCAAACCGGCGCGGCAGCACCAATGCCCTTAGCTGGATTTTCACCTACAACCGCGACGACTGCCGTGCCACCTGGGCGGTTGCCGACTGGCTCTTGCGCCAGACCCCTGCTTCGTTTCAATCCGGCGACGGCGGATCCTGAAACAGCTCGGGTCGCTCCAGGGTCACCACCTGTCCTTTTGGGCCGTTCAATGGACCAGAGGTCAGATATTGACGTCGAATCAGCGCCAGTCCAACCAATGAATCACTCTCCAGTTCCAGGATGCTGGTCACGACACCAGCCCGGGTTTCTCCGTCAAAAAGCGGGTCTCCGCTGTTCAGTCGGTTTGAGCTGACCCAGCAGCGCAGTTGCTGTTTGATGCCACCCCTTCCGGCCAGTTTGGCCATGGTCTCCTGGCCGAGGTAGCAGCCCTTGTCGAGGCTGATGCACTGCGCCAGTCCCAGTTCGAATGGGTTGGTGTTGCCTGTCAGTTCAGCCGGCCCAGGCGGAAATCCCAGCTTTAGCCTTCGCTCTTCAAGCTCGGTGGAGAGCAGACGGCGGCTGCCAGCGAATTCGCTCGGCAGGCTCGACTCGTCGTCGATCCAGGCCGCAGGGCTGTCAGGTCGTAACGCCTGAATCCGTCGTTGCAGCCGTCGCTCCCCCATGCGCACGCGATCGGCGGGAAAGATCACCTGATCCAATCCCTGGGCCATCGAGT
The DNA here is from genome assembly GCA_913042965.1 of uncultured Synechococcus sp. Classification (GTDB taxonomy): domain Bacteria; phylum Cyanobacteriota; class Cyanobacteriia; order PCC-6307; family Cyanobiaceae; genus Parasynechococcus. Next base: position 21,373 of record CAJWLE010000004.1, on the reverse strand, counting down.
CAGCGTCTCCGGCCAGCACCAAGACATCGGCTCCGTCATCATCCAGCCGTAGTTCGAGCACCGTGCGTAGTCGCCCGGTGGCCGTCAGCCAGCAGCTTTGCTGCAGCCTTCCATGCACTGTTTTCCGCAGGTCTGCCGTGGTCTGTCCCTGCAGAAAATCCCTGGCCCCCGTGCCGTTGAGCCGGATGATCGGGAACGATTCGTCCCAGTGCATGCTCATCGTCAACTCCTCAATGTGGCGGCGCATGCAGACACCTCTGACAGTCGGAACAGGCTGATCAGCTCGAGGCCCGCCTTGTCCATGGCGGCAGCACCTCCTTCTTCCCTATCCACGATCGTGACCACTCGGTTGATCTGGTAGCCGGCTTCCTTCAACTGGTTCACAGCTTTCAGTGAGGAACCTCCTGTGGTCACAACGTCCTCAAGCACCGTCACGACTGATCCTGCAACGGGCAGGGGGCCTTCCAGCCAGGCTCCTGTGCCATGGCCCTTGGCCTCTTTGCGCACGATGAGCGCGTCGAGGTCACGCCCGATTTGTGCAGCGGCCATGGCCACTCCGCTGACCAGCGGATCAGCCCCAAGAGTGAGTCCGGCGACAGCCAAGGCGTCGACTTCCACGTTCTTCAGCATGGCCGAGCTGATCAGCGCCAGTCCAGCACCGCTGAGACTGACAGGCTTGCAGTTGACGTAGTGCTCACTTGACCGTCCCGAAGCGAGGGTGAACTGGCCGCGGCGGTAGGCAGATTCCGCCAACCGCAGCAGCAACAACTCGCGTGGGTCCTCGGAGGATCGGGTCGCCGTTGACATGGGGACTGGCCGCAGAGGGAAACGTTCTTTAGTTTGCGCAAAGAGGGTTTCCGGAACTTTGGCCGTCAATGTGATCCGCATCACCGCGGTTCTGTCTCTGGGGTCATTGGCGGTCTTTCCTGTTGCTGCCGGTCCAGTGGTCTGTTCGACAACCCTGGAAGCACCTGATCCCGCTGCTTCCGCCATGGCTCCTGTGGAGGTGACTGTTTGCGGACCTGAAGAACGAACAGCTGAGCTGATCGAACGGCGGTTCTTCACCTGGACTGCGCCCTATGAACGGGGAGTGGATCTTGTTCATCAAATCACCGATCTGTTTGGACTTGCCGTGGCGGGTGACAACGGCCACCGCGTGATGGGGTTCGGGTTCCCTGATCAGACTGTGATCTGGGATTCCGCAGCGGTGGGGGCCACCACCCGAGCTTTGCTTGAAGAGCAGAGCCCGCCCCTCCCTTTGCGCACGAGAGATCTGAACAATGGATTCGGCAGCAGCCTTGCCGCTGAGGCCATCAATGTGGACTCAGTGCCGGTCCGTTCAGACTTCACACCACTTCAGCCCCTGTGGTAACAATCGGTGTGATGGGGGGGTCTAGCAATCTGGTGAATGCAGCGAACTCATAATTCGCCTAAGGCGAGTTCGATCCTCGCGACCCCCATGTATTCCGACTGATGCGTCTGCTCCTACTGGCGTTGTTGCTGGTGTTGCCGGCCTTTTTCGCTGCTGCGGAAATCGCCTTGCTGCGGTTGCGCCCCAGCCGCGTTGAGGTGTTGGTGGAGGAGCGTCAGAGCGGCGCCCTCCCTCTGCAACGCCTTCAGCGGAGGCTTCGGCGTGCCCTCACCCTCTCGCAGCTGGGCAGCAGCCTGCCTCTGATCGCCCTGGGCTGGACTGGACGGGGCCTCGGTTTGCGGCTTTGGCCCGAGGGGACATCCGGTGCTGCCTGGCTCGACACGGTGCTGTTTCTCTCTTTGGTCGTGATGGCCACCTTGGTGGCGGGTCTGCTGCCGAAGGCCTGGGTGTTGAGTCGTCCTGAGCGGGCAGCCCTGTCCCTGGGGCCGATGCTCGAGATCGTGATGCGCTGTCTCGCTCCTCTGCTGAATTTGCTGGAGGCCCTGGCAAGTTTGATGTTGCGGCTGGTGGGGCTGCGTCCTCAGTGGGACGAACTGGTCCCCGCCCTATCGGCCGGAGAGCTTGAGACGTTGATTGATGGAGGGCGTGTCACCGGCCTCTTCCCCGACGAGCGCAACATTCTCGAAGGGGTGTTCGCTCTGCGGGACACCCAGGTGCGTGAAGTGATGGTGCCCCGCTCCGGCATGGTCACTCTCCCGGTGGATGTTTGTTTCGCCGAAATGATGGAAGCGGTTCATCACACCCGTCATGCCCGTTTCCCGGTGATCGGTCTGTCACTGGATGATGTGCGTGGCGTGCTCGACCTTCGGGGCATGGCTGAACCCATCGCTCGGGGGGATTTGTCGGCTGATTCACCGCTGGAGCCTTACCTGCAGCCCGCTGTGCGGGTGCTTGAGACCAGCACCTTGGCCGAGCTGCTGCCGATGATCCGCAGCGGTCAGCCGCTCTTACTGGTGGTGGATGAGCACGGCGGTACGGAAGGTCTGGTCACCGCGGCTGACCTCACCGGCGAAATCGTCGGTGATGAGCTGCAGGACAACCAAGATGAGCCGGAGCTGCAGCCTGAGGAGGATCGCAGTGGATCCTGGCTGGCCGCCGGTGATCTGGAGATCTTCGAACTCAATCGCCAGCTGGAACTTGATCTGCCCGAAGCCGATGACCACCACACCCTGGCTGGATTTCTGCTGGAACGGTTGCAGCACATTCCTTCGCCGGGGGAGGCATTGCGTTTCAACGGCCTGCAATTCGAGATCACAGCCATGGCCGGGCCCCGTATTGAACGGGTGCGTGTGGTGTTGCCGGAGCCGGAGCAGGAGCCTGGACCGACAGAGGCCCGATAACCTGCCACTGAATCAATACATCCGCTGATGACCCCCGCCCCCATGCAGCCAGTGAAGGTGGGGGTGATCGGCATCGGCAACATGGGTTGGCACCACGCGAGGGTGCTGAGCCTTCTCAAGGATGCTGAGCTGGTCGGCGTGGCCGATCCAGACCCCGATCGCGGTCAATTGGCCCAGGAACAGTTCGGTTGCCAGTGGTTTCCTGATCACCACACTTTGCTGGCGGAGGTGGAGGCCGTCTGCATCGCCGTTCCCACTCTCTTGCACCATTCGGTGGGATTGGCTTGCCTCGAGTCCGGCGTTCACGTGTTGATCGAGAAACCGATCGCCGCCAGCCAGGACGAAGCCACCGCTTTGATTCAGGCCGCTCGTGAAGCCGGTCGATTGCTTCAGGTGGGCCATATCGAACGATTCAATCCCGCCTTCCGAGAGCTCACCAAGGTGGTGGCCAATGAGGAGGTGGTGGTGCTCGAAGGTCGCCGTCACAGCCCGCACTCCGATCGGGCCAACGATGTTTCAGTCGTGCTTGATCTGATGATTCACGACATCGATCTGGTGCTCGAGCTGGCCCAGGCGCCGGTGGTACGGCTGGCAGCGGCTGGTGGTCGCAGCGGCGAGGGACCCATCGACTACGTCAACGCCACCCTGGGATTCGAGAACGGTGTCGTTGCCAGCCTCACCGCCAGCAAAATGAGCCACCGAAAGATCCGCAGCCTCAGTGCTCACTGTCGCTCAAGCCTTGTGGAGACTGATTTTCTCAATCACACCCTGCATATCCACCGCCGTGCTCATGAGTGGTATTCCGCCGATCACGGTGAGTTGCTGTATCGCAATGACGGTTTCATCGAAGAGGTCAGCACCACTTCGATTGAACCTCTCTATGCCGAGTTGGAGCATTTCCTTCAGTGCGTGCGTGGTCGCGAAACACCGGCTGTGGATGGTTTACAGGCTTCGAGAGCACTTCTGCTGGCCGACTTGATCGAGCAAGCGGTGGAGCATCCCGATATGGGAGTCCCGCTCAGACAACCGATCTGACGGTTACACCAGTTCCCTCTGTTCGGTCAGTTCTTTCAGGGCTGCGATCTGCCAACGACGGCAGTCCCCTGGGGACGCTGCATAGAACTGCCCCCAGGCCAGTGCTTTGTATTGGCTGTAATTCCCATCTGCCAGGGATGGGTGAGTGAGCAGCCAGCCCACGCGAACTGCGTGACCGATCACCACATCCAGGGCGAGATCGTCGGCAAAATGCACATCCGGGTTGGCCTCCACGAAGGCCATCAGAGACAGCAGACATTCGTTGCAAAGCTGCCGGTATTCCGGTGCATCGATCCGGCTCAGCAAATGCTCCACCAAGGTGGCGAAATTGCGTTCTCCTGCTGTCTTCTCCAGGATCAGAGTGCTGTTTAGACGGTTGCGTCGTTCGAGCTTGTCGCCGATCACAAGGCCGCGGCAATGGCGCAGCAAACTCCAGATCCCGGCGTAGAAGTCGCGCGGCACCTTCTGCAGAGTGCCCAGCCGGATCCGGTGCTGCAGCCAGTCCCCACCGCTTGGAGCTACCTCCAGTGGATCGGGAACTTTCCACTGCACGCGTCCGCTGACATGCAGTTGTTCACCGCGTTGCAAGGCGGCTCGTCCGTGGTCCACGTCGCTCAGAAGGCGGCGCAATCGGTCGCGGATGAGATGGGGTGACGTGCTGCAAAGCACTTCGAAGGCTTCGTCCTGGCTGAGTCGCTGCTCAACGGCCAGTTCCGAGGTCAGCAGAAGCAGCAACTGGCTCAGCTGCAGGGTGAGACTGCCCTTGAGCAGAGCGGGTTGGCGTCGGGCAATGCTGTCCAGCGCAAGCAGCAGCTCCTGCTCGAGCATCCGTTCCCTGCTGTCCGTACCGCTGGTGCGCGCAATGCGCTCCGCAATGGCGCTGTTGTCCAGAGGGCGGATCAGGCGTGAGTCGGCGGTGTAGTTACGGCCCACCACCACCTGTGTCTGACGCATCAGCAGGTCGGTGAGGGCATCCTCTAGCTGGGGGTGCACCATCCCCAGTGCACCGGCACAACGGCGAACCACGCTCCACTCCTGGCAGCGCAGTCCCTGGGTGTAGACCTCCTCCAGCAGTCGCCGCAGGCTCACTGGACCGGCACCTGGGCTTGTTTGGATGGCTTCCACGCCAAAACGGCGTTGCAGCAATTCCAAGACCTCGGCCTGTTCGTGAAGGGAGTCACTGGCCCAGAGTCGTGCCTTCAGGGCATCGGTTTCGGTTTCGTCCAGTTCCTGTTCCTGAGCCGCGGTGAGGTCCGCCAGGTCTGTGGCTTCTCGCAGCACGGCTGTGCGGAGTGCCCCTCTTGAAACCTTTCCTTCTGGGCTGGCCGCTTCTCCAGGCAGCTCAAGCCACTGCCCCATGCTTCTGAGCTGCTCGACTGTGTCGAACTGCACGGTGATTCCACCGATGCTGCCTCCGCTCAGCGTTCGGCCCAGATGAAGAATGGCTTCGGGGTGGTGTTTAAAGGATTCAGAGCTGATCGGGATCAGCAGCAGTGGCAGTCCGGGGCCCCGCCAGTGGCGTTGCAGCAAATGCAGTTCATCCACAACGCTGTCCACCAGCTGCAGCGGGTCATCGGCCAAGTAGCTGACGCTGTCCTCCAGCACGGCTGCGGTGAAGGCCAGATCACGTCCCCCCTGGCGGTAAAACCGAGCGGTGTCTTCCGTCTCGATCCGCTTTGATGGCAGGCCGCTGAGGTTCAGCCGTGGATTGGCCCCCACCTGGGCCAGGTTCTCTCCGAGGGCATCGGAGCATTGCACGCTGATCGTTCCGCTCAGGCTTAGGGGCAGACCAGCCTCTATCAAGGTCTTGCCAACGGCTGCATCCTGGACAGCGAAAGCCACCAGGACCGATTCCGCTCCCAGGGCTGAGGACTGACGACGGTTGCAGGGGTCGAGGTCAGCAGGTGTCACAAGACCTTCCAGCAACATTTCCCCCAGCCAGGCGAGGCTCTGGGTCCAGATCAGGGGCAGATTTGTGTTGGCTTCGCGCTGCTGGCTTCCAGGCTGCTTGCGCTCTGCTTCGACCTTTTCATCCGGCACGCGATACAGCTCTGGGTACAACGCCTCGCCATCGCGTTGCACAGCAAGAGCCTGCAAATTGTTGTTCAAGCGTCTGGCTTCCTGCCAGCGCTCTTCGCAGCAGGATGTGACCAGTTCGAATGCCAGAAACAGAGGCCATTCCGATTCGACGCCTTCAAATTCGGCCAGTTCCTCCGGTTCGTAATGCAGTCGGCTGTCATCTTCCACGGCGGTTTGGTGGCCATCGCGCAGGAAGCGCTTGTAGCCATAGGCCCCCCCCAGATCCCGTCGGATCCGACGCAGGGTGCGCTGGACAAGATTGTTGTTCTCCACGGCCCAGGCGGGATAGCCCACCACAGAAAGACAGGCGCTGTCGGCCTCCTTGCTGGCTGATTCCCGTGGCAGCAGGCTTTCCAGGGCGCGTCGCAGCCGTACCAGCGCTCCCTGGGGAATCAGCACTCGGCAGGATCCATCGCCATAGACGCCGAAGAGATCCAGCCCCTCGAGGGCTTCCAGTGCGGCCTTGGCCATCCCGATCGAGCTGGCGTTCCGCTCCGGTAGTCCGTGGTTGCCCTTGTCGCCCCGTTCCCAGATGCCGTAGTCGGGGGTCCGGTAGGCCCGAGCGATGTAGAAGACCAGGTTCTGGATGAAATCCGCTTCATCACGGCTGTGGATCACGGTGCAGCCGCTCCGCGTCAGCTGAGCCAGTTGCAATAAGAACAGAGAGGTGGCATCGAGCTGCAGGTGTCCCCAGCCGTCATCGGCCACCACTGGATCGCCACTGCTGCTGTCGTATTTGGCATGCAAGGCGTCGAGAGGATCCAGGCTGTGCTTAAAGCGCTCCACCTTTTCTGCCTGGCGCAGCATCGCTCGCAGCAGTCCACGCATCAGTGCGATGACCCGTTGCTCGAGTTCCCAGGCCCGGCTGTTCTGGCCCCCCCGATGGCGGCGAATCGCCAGGCTCAGTGCCCACACGCACTGAATGGAATACACGCAGTCCCGCACCCATGCATCGCCGTAGTTGCCGTGAATCGTGTGCGCGGTGCTGGCGGGAAGCAGGCCACTGATCGGGTCTTGGCGTTGCAGCACCACCTTGCTGATGGAGCGGTCAAGCCGTTGGATCAATGCCTCAATGCGGCTCTGTTCTGTGGGGATCTCTGCCGACTTTTCCACCATGCCCAGTCGATTTGCCGCCCTTAAATTCTCCAATGCGGAGCGGTGCCCATGGATTCAGTAACAACCCCTGATGACCGTCGCCGTTGTGAGGTTCTTGGTGTCCCTGTGGATGCCTGTCGTGATGTCTCGGCAGCAGCGATCGGCCTGCATTCCAGAGGCGGTGGCCGTGTCGTCACCCTCAATGCGGAAATGACCATGGCTGCTCGCAGTCATCCCCAGCTGGGTCGGGCTATCGCTTCAGCGGAGCTGGTGATCCCCGATGGTGCTGGGGTGGTGTGGGCGTTATCCCGACAGGGCGTGAGGGTGGTGAAAACGGCTGGGATTGAACTGGCCTGGACCCTGCTGGGCTATGCCGCCTCCCATGGCTGGCGTGTTGCGTTGGTGGGGGCGTCTCCGGAGGTTATGGGCAACCTGCGCCGGACTCTCCCTGAGACTTTTCGAGGTTTGAAGCTGGTGATGGCTGTGGACGGCTATCAGCCGGAGCAGGCCTGGCCGGAGATTGAGGCGGAGTTAGCCGATGCAGCTCCGGATTTGGTGTTGATCGCCCTGGGGGTTCCCCGCCAGGAAATCTGGTCCGATCAGCAACAGAGCGGAAAAGCGGGTCTTTGGATGGGCGTTGGTGGCAGCTTTGACGTCTGGGCTGGTGTTAAAAAACGCGCACCACAATGGATGTGCAGCCTGCAGATCGAATGGCTGTATCGGCTAGTGCAGGAGCCCAGTCGCTGGCGAAGAATGCTCGTTCTTCCTGCGTTTGTTTGGTCTGTTCTCCGCGACAGCTGATCAGCGGAAACCCACGGAGGCTTGCCAAACAAAGGCAAGCAGCAGGAAAAACACCGGGATCAAAGGCAGGATGTCGATCAGCGGTGAGAAGGCCTGGTAGGCCTCGGGCAGCTGTGCCAGCAGGTCGAGGGTGAAGGCGGCCATCCCTTGTGCTTCAAATAAGGCGTGGGTTGGACGCTACCACGTGTGATGGGCTGGTGAGTCGGGCTCCCAGGGAGCGAAATCCTCTGAAAAACAACCCTCCCGAATCGCTTGCCCCATGGCTGTGGTGAAGCGCAAAAGATGGGTGATGTTGTGAAGGCTGAGCAGGGTCAGCCCCAGCAACTCTTCACTGCGAATCAAGTGGTTGAGATAGGCCCGGGTGTGGTTGTTGGAGCAGGCTGGGCAGGGGCAGCTGGTGTCCAGGGGTGTGTGGTCATGTCGGAATCGGGCATTGCGAAGATTCCAGCGTTCTCCACCCACCAAGGCCGTGCCATGCCGTCCGAGCCGGGTTGGTAGGACACAGTCGAACAGGTCGATTCCATTGGCCACAGCCACGGCCATCTCGCGCAGAGTGCCGATTCCCATCAGGTAGCGGGGTCGAGCATCGGGCAACAGCGGCGTCACATCCCTCACGATCCTGTGCATCTCCTCGATGGGTTCGCCCACGCTGACCCCGCCGACGGCGATTCCCGGCAGGTCGAAGTCGGCTACGGCTCGAGCGCTCTCCCGACGTAAATGGGGGAAGCATCCGCCCTGCACGATGCCGAACAAGGCCTGGCTCTCAAGGGTGTGGGCCTCAACGCAGCGCGCCAACCAGGCATGGGTGCGCCGGCAGGCATCGATCACATCGTTTTCGGTCGCTGGATAGGGGGGGCATTGATCGAAGGCCATGGCGACATCGGCACCGAGGGCCATCTGGATCTGTGTTGCATGCTCCGGCGTCATGTCGATGATTCGACCGTCCCGTGGATTGCGGAACACCACGCCACGGTCATCAATTTTGTTCAGGTCTCCGAGGCTGAAAACCTGAAAGCCACCGGAGTCGGTGAGCATCGGACCGTCCCAGCCCATGAATTGGTGCAGTCCTCCACCTGCAGCAACGATCTCTTCGCCGGGCTGCAAATGAAGGTGGTAAGTGTTGGAAAGCACCATCTGAGCGCCGGTGCGTGCCAGTTGCTCGGTGCTGATGCCTTTAACGGTGGCCAGGGTTCCCACGGGCATGAACCGAGGGGTTTCCACCGGACCGTGCGGTGTGTGGAAGGTGCCGCACCGGGCTGCTGTGTTGGCACAACGGGCCGAGATGTCGAAGCCGAACAAAGCAGGATCGTCACCGGGTTGAACCTACGGTGACGCCAGCACTCACGCGCTCCGGAACCATCGCTCGGAATGCTCCACCGTGGCTGGCTGATCTGGCGGGTGCCTGGATTTTTTATTCGGTGCTACCGGCATGGCCCTGGCCAGCGCCCCGCTTCGAGCGCATTGCCCGGTTTGCTCCCTGGATCGGTTTGCTGATCGGAGGGCTTCAGGCCTTGGTGTGGATTGGCCTGGATCGTCTGGGTTGGAGCCCGGTGGCCTTGGCACCGCTGGTGATTGTTGTTGGTATTCGCCTCAGTGGTGGCTTGCACCACGACGGGTTGATGGACACGGCCGATGGGGTCGCTGCTGGTGAGGAACGTCTGCTTGCGGCAATGGACGACAGTCGCGTCGGTGCCAGTGGTGTGCTGGCCCTGGCGGTGGTTCTGCTTCTGGAGATTTCAGCGCTGCTGCAACTCGGACCTGCCGCTCCGGAGGCCCTTGTTCTGGCTGGTTTTTGGGCTCGTGTCGCCCCGCTATGGGCGATGGCACAGTTCGACTACATCCGAACCGATGGAACCGCTGCTTTCCATCGTTGGCATGGTCGTCCTGCCTGGGATGTGCTGCCGATTTTGCCGGGTGTGGTTTTGCTAGCCGTCTGTGGCGTGCAGCCACTGGCATTACTGGTGGGTGCTCCGGTGGCTGTGCTGGTGGCGGACAGTCTGGGTCGGCGCCTGGGTGGTCATACCGGCGACAGTTATGGAGCCTCCTTGGTGCTGAGTGAAGCGATCACGCTTCTCCTGCTGGCAGGGCTGCTCGGGACCAGCTGAGCTGGAAGGCATTCCCCGTTGCCGGCAGGTTGGGGTGAATCGACTTGGGTTCGGTGCTCAGGGTCAGATGTCCGCCGTTGCGTTCTGCAAGGCGGCGGGCGAGGGCTAGGCCAAGGCCGGTACCCGGACGGTCTTTGGCGGAGGATCCGCGCTCTCCCTGATGAAAGATTCGGGATTGTTCAATGTTCGGAATCGGTGGTCCTGAATCCCAGACGCACAGGCCGTTATTGAGAAGTTCCAGGCCAATGGCGCAGCCGCCTGGGCTGTAGCGGAAGGCGTTTTCCAAAAGATTGGCCACGATTTCCGCCATGGATCCATCTCCGGCTGGACCTTCACTCCAGGCGGGCCAGCTGCTGGGTCCTCGCCAGGGTCGGTTCTGCAGATTGGCGGTGGCTTCGGCCCGTTCCACCAGAGGTTGGATCAACGCGGCCAGGGTGTCGGTCGTTGTGGTCCCTGCCGGTGGCAACAGGGTTGGACCGAGCATGTCCTCTTCGAACTGGGGCAGAGCGCGCTCTCCCAGAGCATCAAGAGCGTCGATGTAGCGCCCCAGCTGGCGCTGCTCGCTGAGCATGTTGCTCAGCAAAGCCTGATGGGCGCTGTCCGGTTCCAGCCGCCGCATCAGCAACTGGGCATAGGTGCGAAGAGCAGCGAGAGGGTTGCGCAGTTGATGCACAAGTGTGCGCAGCTGTTGGTTCTGGCGTGTCAGTTCATCCTTCAGCTGCTGACACTCCAGATCTCGTCCAAGCGCATGACTGATGGCTGCGGAGCAGCGACGCGTCTCTGCGTCGACCTCGTTCGTCCAGCTGCTGGTGGACTCGAGGTCGACTCGAAGCGCCCCCAGAATCAGGCCGGCATCCTGGAGTGGAAACCAGCGGCGATGGGCGTCCGGTGTTCTCAGGTCGGGGTCGGCATCCGCCGGCGGAAGGCTGAGGGTTCCTGAAGACCACTGCCGGATCAGAATGAGAGGTGGACCGCTTGTATCAGGTGGGGTGCTGACATAAAGCCCCAGATGCCGAATGGGTCCGTTTTGGACCTGGGGGGCCAGCTGCTGATCGGCAAAGTCAAGGAATCGATCGGTCAGCTGAATCCCGTTGTCGTAACGGGGATTACCCACGGTTTGCCGATGGTGCTGTAGAGGAGGGACTTGAAAAATCTTGGAAAAGTCTTAAGATATTCCTAACGACCGAGGCGCAGCTCGTCAAGGGTTTGCTCCCACCAGTGTCCCGAGGGGTTGCTTTTTTGCAGCTACCAAAGCTACAGCAGAGGTTGAAGCATCTTTTGCTGGATGTCACCACGGCATCAATTCGGGTCTTGGTGATCTTCTGAATGGACGCAGTTCACTTCGTCCATCCTGACGCGGTCTTTCTGCGTCTGACGATTTCCGTCGGCCGAATCTCTGGTGATGTCCTGTTGGCGGCGATTTGCCGCATTGGATACGACTGACTGTTCACCATCAAGTCCACCCCCCCTGTCCCGGAGCCCCCATGTCCAAGAAGCGCAAGCGCATCAGTCGTCGTCGGTTGGCTGGTCAGCGTGTTTTGGCTCACGTTTCCATGCACAACCTGGAAACCGGCGAATACAAGCCCGTCACTGCCGCGAGGCGTTACATCGCTGAAGCGTGTCTCGTCCCACCAGCCCTACTTCATGTGCGCCGCAATGAGCACACAACGGATCGTTTCTTCTGGGGTGAGAAAGGATTGTTCAGTGCTCAGTACGCTGAGGAAAATCATTTCCTCTTTCCCTCTCTTCGCACCATCGTTGATTCGATTGGGGAAGACAAACTGTTTGAAGGTCTTGATTTGGCTGCAGACGACTGGGAAGAAATGGAGGAGTACGAGTACGCCTTCGTTTGATCTTGCCTATTGAAGTTCGGTCAACACCGAGCTGATGAAGTTCTCAATCGGTTGCATCGTTTCTTCTGGAATGGTGTGACCGTTTTTGAATGGAAGGGCTTTGCAGCTGTGCGAGTCGAGTTTGTCTCGTATCTGTGCCATGGCTTCAAACGGAACGACCGCATCGTCTTCGCCGTGAAACAAAAGGACTGGTGGATGTCCTGAAGGGGGTTGCCAATTCGGATGGGGATAGCCACTGCAGGAGATGACGCCAGCCAGAGGAAGCTCGCAACCAGCGTGGATGGCCATTGCACCACCCTGAGAAAAGCCGAACAGCACGGTTCGTTTCAGTGCTGGCTCGCCACCGTCAAGTTGATGCAGCCGCTGTTGAAGGTGGTTGACGGCTGCGGGTACGGCGTCCCACTGAGCGGGGAATAGGCCATACCACTGACGCCCGCTTCCCTGGGGGTGAAGCTCCGGCGCATCGAGGGTGACCAGATCAAGTGATCCGCCCAGCCTGGCCTTTAAGGCATCCCCCAGTGGACGTAGGTCGTCACCATCGGCTCCCCAGCCATGCAGCAGGACCAAGCGTCGGTTCATGGAGACATGTTCACTCCTGCGTAGGTTGGCTGAGGATTCCAGTCACGTCGTTTCGATGGCCCCTGTCGCCCTGCTGAGTGTTTCCGACAAGACCGGAATCGTGCCTCTTGCGGAGGCTTTGCATCGCGTCCATGGCTATCAGCTTCTCTCCAGTGGCGGCACCGCCAAGGTTCTGGAGACGGCTGGTCTTCCGGTGACCCGCGTTTCAGAGCACACAGGCGCTCCGGAGATTTTGGGTGGTCGGGTCAAGACCCTTCATCCTCGAGTCCATGGGGGAATTCTGGCCAAGCGCAACGATGCCTCCCATCAGGCCGAGTTGGAGCAGCAGAACATTGCTCCGATCGATGTGGTGGTGGTCAATCTGTATCCCTTCCGCGAAACCGTTTCCAAGCCTGATGTCACATGGGAACAAGCGATCGAGAACATCGACATCGGAGGTCCGGCCATGGTGCGGGCCGCCGCCAAGAATCATGCCGATGTTGCCGTTCTCACCAGCCCTTCTCAGTACGACAGCGTCTTGGCGGCTCTCCAGGATTCCGCTGGTCGAGTTCCCCCGGAGCTGCGACGTCAGTTGGCACTCGAGGCTTTTCAGCACACGGCTGCTTACGACACCGCGATCAGCACCTGGATGGCAAAGGATGTTGAGGTGGCTGATGGACCATGGTTGGGAGCCGTACCGCAGCGTCAGACGCTCCGGTACGGAGAAAATCCCCATCAGAACGCTCGCTGGTACAGCCAACCGCGGCAGGGCTGGGGCGGTGCCATCCAGCTACAGGGCAAGGAGCTCAGCACTAACAACCTGCTTGATCTGGAAGCGGCGCTGGCCACAGTGCGTGAGTTCGGCTATGGCCAAGGGGGATTGACTCCGGCGCAGCAGCCCGCGGCCGTGGTGGTGAAGCACACAAATCCCTGTGGCGTTGCCGTTGGAACTGCGGTTTCGGCGGCGCTTACGCGTGCTCTCGATGCCGACAGGGTCAGTGCTTTTGGGGGAATCATCGCCATCAATGGTGAGGTGGATGCACCAGCAGCACGCGAGTTGACCAGCTTGTTCCTCGAGTGTGTGGTGTCGCCTGGATACACGCCTGAGGCTCGGGAAATTTTGGCGGGCAAAGCCAATCTGCGTCTGCTGGAACTGTCTACCGACGCCATCGATGCAGCCGGCCCTGATTATGTGCGCAGCATCCTGGGTGGATTGCTTGTTCAGGATCTGGATGATCAGCTGATCACCCCGGATTCCTGGCGTGTTGCCACGCAGCGTCCGCCCTCACCACAGGAGCATCAGGACCTTGAATTTGCCTGGCGATTGGTCCGTCATGTTCGCTCGAACGCCATCGTCGTTGCCAAGTCGGGCCAGAGCCTTGGCGTTGGGGCCGGTCAGATGAACCGTGTTGGCTCTGCTCGTATTGCCTTGGACGCTGCCGGTGAACAGGTCAAAGGCGCTGTACTTGCGAGTGATGGATTTTTCCCATTCGATGACACGGTGCGTCTGGCTGCCAGTCACGGCATCACAGCCGTGATTCACCCCGGGGGCAGTATGCGGGATTCCGATTCCATCAAGGCATGCGATGAGCTTGGGATGTCGATGCTGCTCACCGGTCGTCGTCATTTCCTCCATTAAGTCAGTTGAGGAACGCTGCTGATTAGCCTCGTCAGGTCGATCCGAAAACTGGATGCTGGAATCGCTGTCCTTCAGCCTCAACTTCGTGCACCCGCTGATGGAGTGGATTCTGTTGGGTTTGGGTGGCTGGGTGCTCTATCTCGGAATCAAGGCGAAGAAGTTCCGAACAGGCACTTCTGAGCAACGCAAGGCCCTTGTTTCAGGAAAATTCGCCCAACGTCATTACCTCTGGGGAAGTTTATTTTTATCAGTAATGGTGATCGGCAACCTGGGTGGAATGGCTGTCACTTACATCAATAACGAAAAATTATTTGTTGACGCTCATTTGCTCGTCGGTTTAATAATGTCTGGCATGGTTGCGATCGGAGCATCTTTGTCGCCTTTGATGCAACGTGGCAATCTCATAGCACGCAAAGTACATGTAGGCCTGGGAATGGCAATGTTAGTTCTCTTTTTGTGGCAAGCTTTTACAGGGATGGAGATTCTAAATAAAATTATTGGCCTTGACTGAATTCTTGTTGCTAGTGTAATTACCGATAAAAATCTTCTCTTTTCAGGGGTGTTTTGCGGTCGTTATTTTTTACGTAAAAGAATGCTGTTGCTGCTACAGCGGCAAGAGGTACGGCTGTGAAGAGCAACAATGCAATTGCAGTATAATCTTGATACATGAGATGAAATTTTTTACACTTTAAATTCCTGCTGCCGGAGGTCTTGTGCCAAATCTAACGTTGGTGTTGAACTTAAAGATCTTTTCCTTCGTGCTAATTGATCGAAATATTATTGAATTGATTAAGGGCTCAGTTATTTTCATTAGTGAGCACTATGACTTGTGTCGATTTGATTAGTATTTGCGCATTGCAGCAAATTTTATTCTGGATAAATGTATGGTGCGCAGTAATTTTTGCTGGCTTGATGATGGGCATGATTGTTGCATGGATTGCGAATTCAGATATTGATTGGTAATCACGCTCTGATTTTACTGATTTTGATTGATTCTGCGGCCTTCTTGAAACGCCTCTAAATCTTTTTGCGCCTCCCACCATTTGATCAGACGCTCACTGCTCTGGCATTCCATCCAGTTTGCTTCTGATGCAACCACTCTGGCGTGAAGTGCTCGTTCAGTTTTTGTTTCGAAGCGAATGACCCCTTCATCCAAGGGAGCATGAATAAAGTAATCCCAATTGGGCTCGATCACTTGTGTCTATATGCTGGTACAAATTTAGTGTTTCTCATCACAATTACCATTCATATTTGACGATATTTTGTAAGCCTATTCATCAGAGTGCGTCAAATATGCATGCCGTACAATGATTCATGTTAGTGAATCAATTCAGCGTTCTCTCTGTTTGATGGTTTCTCGCGTTGGCATCATTTTGGCGCCTTTGCCTGAAAAAAATGATCTAATATCACGCTTCGCTCTTACGGTTCATGGATTTTCGAATCTTAGTTGTTCTCTTTCCGGTGATTCTGGCGCTGTCTTGGGCTGGATACAACATTGGCAGAGCTGCTTTGGGCCAGCTTCAGAGAGCATTGAATGATTTCAAACAAAACACTCAAGATCTATGAAAATTATATTATTTGCGGCTCTATACCTTCTGATGTGTGCAGGAGTTCTAGTTTTAGCTACTCAACAATCAATACCTCAGCCTATCGGATTATTAGTAGTAGCCATGGTCATGACTCCGGTGATCGTTTCAGTATGTGGAGGTCTCCCCATAGATTTTATGAGTTTAAAGCAAGCTAGTAAAACTAGTGTTGCTTCCGAAGCAAAATAAAAAAAATACAAATAACTCTTTAAATTTTTAAAAATAAAGAGCCTTTTCGTGCGAAGTAAATATTTTTACTTTATTTCTTTTAGCAAATTTTGAGCCCACGCTTGTAGGCGATCATCAGTCTTTTCTGATTCGTTATCCTCATCAATGGGAAGTCCACAAAACATTCCGTCGATAACACTTTTTGATTCGTCAAAAATATATTGATCAACGGACACATGGCCAATCATTCGACCTCCTGCAGATTGAAAAGACTTGTAGAGTTCTTCCATAGCATCACAAAAATATTTGCTGAAAGCTGCAGAATCACCCAGGCCAACAATAGCAATTGGCTTATCTTTTAATGCAAGTTGAGGAATGTTATCAATATGTTCGTCCCAGGTTGTTCCGGATCTCTTTACATCAGATCCTGTATTCCAAGTTGGGGTGCAACAAATTAGTGCCTCGGCTTCTTCTAACTCTTTTGTGAAGTCAATTCTATCCAAATCTTTTAATTCCGAGTCTGGTAATAATGTATTTAGTCGCTCTGCTATATCTTCTGTATGACCAGTTGCCGATGCGTAAACAATAGTAAAACGCATGACTCCATGCAAAATTTCTTCTATTTTGGACGTTTTTGAGCTGAGCTACGGCACTTATTTGACTTCATGGTGTTATGCAAGTTACTAATATATCTGCTCTTCCACCCCAGCTTCGATACTGAGATCAGATGTGGGAAAACTGACGCACAAAAGGGCAAACCCTTCAGCCAATTGATCGTCGTCCAAAAAGCTTTGATCGTGCTGGTCCACGCTTCCCTGATTTATTTTTCCAACACAAGTTGAACAGGCCCCTGCACGGCATGAAAATGGGAGTTCGATCTCGTGTCGGTCTGCCGCCTCTAAAATATATTCATTATCAGCACATTCGAATTCGTAAAGTTTATCATTATAAGTTACAGAAATTTGATGGTTGCTCATTGATTGGCCAATTATAAATAGATTCTCTAAAAAATAGATTTCCAGACTTTATTGCGAGTTAAATATTTTGCCCAAAAATAAATTGTCAAGACGATTGTAGCCATAAATCCCATCCCTGTTCCCCATTCAAGAGTTTGCTCAACGCCAAGGAAGTCGATGCAATGAAAAAATGCACCGCACATGAAAAATGAAAATCCCAAGCCTCGGAATGTTTTGGACAAATTGTTATTAGAATCAAACATGCTCAGATTTGCTGAAAAGACGTCGAACTGCAGTGAACCAAGCCATGATAATAACCGTTGAAGCTGGTATCACGGCTATAAAAGTACTGAGTTGATCCTCGGTACTTATTAGGATTTGAAATAATGCACTCGTCATTATCACTATAAAAGAAAGACTTATAAAAGCCTTGGAAGATATTAAACTTGTCATCGATTTTGCTAAAGCAATCTTTTGCTCCTGCATTTGAATCAAATTGATCGGACCATTGAATAATGGCAAATTATAAGCCTCTGCTGGTGTCAAATAATCCCTTGCAACACGACAAAATGATGTCATCCTGCATTGCGCTTTGACCAATATTTTGTGACAATTTGGTATTTGAGCCTAGTTTGATTTCTTTTGTTTACTAACGCAACGCGACATTGTTTACAGCATGCTAATTGTCTTGGGCTGCTTGCGCTAAATATTCGCTCACAGATCACACATGCTTTAAGATTCACTATAAATCAGCTGTACATTAAAGCAATCCGATGCCAGTAAAAAATCCACGACTGAGCACAGTCAATACAGCAATTGAGGTAAAAGCAACCAAGCTTCCATTGACTAATTGAAAAATTAATGGACTTTTTCCAACCTTGACATCTTCTTTCTGTCCTTCGTTTGACTCTGCCTCATCCCAGTAGCCGAACACAAACGCCTTCTTGGGAGACAAGACATCCAAAGAAGTGACGGACTGATATCCATATTTTTCAATTGCTGTTTGTTGATTTTTTATTTTTCGACTTTCTTGGTCAAAAACATTAACGACCCAATCTGCATGTGTCTTAATTCCGATAATGATCCAGGCAATGGCAGTAAGTCCTAGTATGACGTTTAGTACAAGCATCTATAACCTAAAAATGTATTATCCTGGCTCTTGGCTCATTGAATAAAGCCAATGAGCGGGTTTGGCTTCGCATTTTATACCAATTGGCGGTTATTTTCTTGGTATGGCCTTCTTTTTGATCAGCCCTGATGGGCTGTCAACCTCTTGATTCATTCCATAGTGCTCACTCCCCAAGTTCGATGATCCTTTCAGAAGTATTCGGCTCAGCGGCAGCGCTGCTTTCGACAGGGGCCTTCATTCCACAGGTTCTCAAAACCTGGCAATCCAAAAAGGCCGAAGATGTCTCCTATGTTCTTTTGGTTGCCTTCTGTAGTGGTTGCTTTTGCTGGATCATATATGGGTATATGACGAAAGCATATGCGGTGTTAATTGCCAATTTAATAACGTTTACTTTGAATCTTTTAATTCTCGCAATGAAGTTTGTTTTTGAAAGGACAATTAGAGAAGAAACACTTTGAGATTAGACGTGGGACGATATTTTTTACGTGTGTGTGCTGCAGTATCATTTGTGTAACTTATGAGCTAGTTTTAACGGACTTGCTTGTGTAGAACGTTGACTTGATTTTTAAATTTCTGCTTGAGTGGAATCGATTGGAGTAATGTCGTCTTGATTGAACCCAAGTTGCCAAGAAGAGACTCGCTCTACGGCGAATCAATTGGCTGCAGTCCTAAGCCCAAAAAAGCAGAACCTAAGCCTGAAGATGTAAAATTTGATTATATTCAAAATCCAATTATTGCGGCCCGTGAGAAGAAAAAGAAACGGTTTGAAAAATTTAATCCAACGATCTTATTGGCCATTGCATTGATGATCGGCGTTGATATATGCTTGATTTCATTGAAATAAGTTGCTTCTTTCAGTCATCATCGCCAAAACCATTGAATAATTCTTTGTGAATAATAAACGTATGGTATAAAACAGTTCCAGATTCAGGCTCTAGCCTATCTCCGTCACAATTAAATCCAATACTGCAAACAAGATTGCCTTTCCACGCGATATTATCAGGATTTTGCTTTTCAGACCATTTAAATAGTTCATTCGAAACTGTTGGCAAATGAATTGCAATCTTTTCGCAAATTTTATTTAGTCGATATAGTGCTGGTGGTTTTGAAGGCAGTGATAAAGCCTTTCGCAAGGACAATTCGTCAAAAATACCATTATAACGTATATATTCCAGGATATCTGCTTCAAGTTCGGTCAAATCTGCGTTCTCAACTGCAATTTTGAATTGGGATTTATCAAGTTTAGGCCTCTTCATTCTGATCCTCCGTTAAATCGAGACCCACATCCTGCAATGATTTAACGGTATCTGAAACTGCCGGTACATAAGCGACTTTGCGCCTAAGCTTATCCATTAAAAAGGTAAGCTTTGTCTTGATTATTTTAAACATTGTGGCTCAATCTAATAAATAAATCCATGAAATTTTTGCCACACATTTTCATGCCCATGGTTGAATTTTTTCAGGTAGAGATGATTTAAATAATGTAGAAATACTGAATGATCCGCTTCCCCATACTGTCAAGACTGAAAAAATTGCCAAGTACAGCGCTGAAGTCTCATATTCATAATTGTGCGCATCAACGACGCCAAATGGGGCTCCCTGTAAACCGGTATCCAGTCCATGAAATGCCAATGCAAAAACCATTGTTGAGGCTAAGCCGATCGCCGAAGCTCGTGTTATGAGGCCAGCTAGAAGGCAGATTGACCCAATAATTTGCGTGTAGGCGGCTGCCGTGGTCCATAGAGCATGGTTAAAAGGCAGGAAGGCAAAGTATTGATCAACGATATAAGTTGTGAAACCCTCAACATCAGAAAGCTTTTCAATGCCATGGTGAATCATCAGTGTTGATGCAAATAGTCTTAAAACCAGCAAGCCAGCACTTGTGATTTTTGGGTTGACGCTTTCAGTCATGAGGTTTTGAGTTTGACTATATTATGGCACTAGCCAATTCATCACGTGGATTCGTCGTGATCGTCTTGTTCGTTTAACAGATATAGTTGGTCGAATTTTCACGCAGATGCTCTTGCCATTTTGCTTTACTTGTGATTAGTTTAGATTCAAAATTTTGAGTTTCTTGGTCATAGTAATCTGAGCTCGTTGGAGACTTAATCTCTTCGCATGTATCAAACTCTTGGCCAAGCGGCAACTTTTTGATGATGTCAGTTGGAGCCTCTTTCCACGTCATCTTGAATTGACGTTTTGTTGGGCAAAAAATAAAATCGACCGATCTCTTTCCTTGAGCTTCTAGGTAGCGTTTATATCTCATATCATCAACAAGAAACCAATGCCATGCATTGTCTTGCTTTCTGATTCTAAACACCCTGATACTACTTAGCTTCAAGATTTTGTAAATTGCCAATGTTGAGCATTTGCTTTTATTGGCGAAAGGATTATGTTCTAATGCTTTTGCTTTCTTCCAGTCGACTTCACCAATCTCATTGGCACACCCTGCTTCTCGGAGAATAATTCGTTCGGTGTGCCAAATCAAGCTTGAGAGGTCGCTTGTGAGGCGATTTTGAATGCCAGTCATGGGTTTTAACTGCTGATTCGTTGTAAAAAATCTGGCTTGATTTTGATTTTTTCGTTAATGTCCTCTACCATTTTTTGAGAATTGTTGTGAACAACAACATCAACAGCGTTGACGACAGAATGTATTTTCCACAACCCAACTTGAATTTCGGATCGGGCGTAGGTTATTTGCCACGAGTCTGGAGATGGCCGACCAACCTCTTTAACGGTGATCTTTGTCCAGAACGATGACCGACGATTCGCAGCTTCATAGCAGTAACGAACAGCCCCATCGGCGTATTTGACTTTCTGAAATCCTATCTTCAGAAGTTGATCGTGCCAGCTGGACATCGCGTGTAACTCCATCATGATGATCTTAGTACGTGGAGTGGCATCGCCTATATGCGTTTGCGTTTGTAGCTCAGTATTGCCCAGGCTTCGCATTGGTGATCGCAAATATTTTGAGGAAACTGTTAAGCTGTAGACGCGTCTAAAAGAAGCGGCACTGTGGATCAAATTGAACAAACCAATTGGTTGAAAATTGCAGAAGCCATGGAGACCGCTGGAACGACTGAGAGCTGGTTTTATAAACGTGCGCGCGCCATAGCCGATGGTGAACCGGACCCTATGCCCAATGTCAATGAATTAATGCCGGATAATCAGTCGGCAGATACATGACCGAATGGCATCAAACATTTGAATCTGTTTTAACGATTGGTGGTAGTGATTCCTCAGGCGGAGCTGGAATTCAGGCTGACTTGAAGACATTCAATCGTTTTGGTATTCATGGTGCCTCTGTCATTACCTGTGTCACGGCCCAGAACAGTCAAGGTGTTTCTCATATTGAAGCTATCAGTTGCGACTTGATTTGTCATCAAATGAGGGCTGTGCTTGGCGATCTTTCTGTGCAAGCACTTAAGACAGGAATGTTGTTTTCTGCTGAAATTGTCGATGTAATTGCGGGTTTTTTGGCAGATTTTCAGGGATTTAAAATCATTGATCCTGTTATGGTTTCCAGGGCTGGATCCATCTTATTGCATGAAGATGCCATTGCAGGCTACAAGAATTCGGTGTTCCCTTTCGCATCAT
>CAJWLE010000003.1:0-26162 GCA_913042965.1 uncultured Synechococcus sp. | reverse complement strand
TGCCCAAGCTGAAGACCCGCAAAGCTGCCGCCAAGCGGTTCAAAGCAACCGGCACCGGTAAGTTCATGCGTCGGCGCGCATTCCGCAATCATTTGCTGGACCACAAAACCGTCAAACAGAAGCGTCACCTGGCCACCAAGGCAGTGGTTCATGAGTCCGACGAGCTGCGCGTGGTGCGGATGCTCCCCTACGCCTGATTGCTTCCCCTCGTACTGAACTGATTCAACCCTCCCCACCTCATGGCTCGCGTTAAGAGAGGCAACGTCGCCCGCAAGCGGCGCAACAAAATCCTGCGGTTAGCCCGTGGTTTCCGCGGTGGCAACGGAACCCTGTTCCGTACGGCAAACCAGCGGGTGATGAAGGCGCTCTGCAACGCCTACCGCGACCGTCGTCGCCGCAAGCGTGACTTCCGTCGTCTCTGGATCGCGCGCATCAACGCTGCAGCTCGCATCAATGGCGTGAGCTACAGCCGTCTGATGGGTGGCCTGAAAAAAGCTGATGTTCGTCTGAATCGGAAGATGCTGGCCCAACTGGCTGTTGCAGATCCCGGTAGCTTCACCAGCGTGGTTACAGCAGCCAAGAGCTGACTTCAAATCTGTGAATTTGCTGCCCCAGACCTACCTGCTGGGCTTGGTAGGTCTGCTCGCCATTGTTGCGGTTGTTGTTGGTCGACAACTGTTGCGCGTGCGTCGTGACGAAGCGCGACTGATGCAGCTGGAACAAGCCAACACCGCCCAGTCCCGTCAGGCTTCTGATCTGTACGAATTGGGCTCTGTGCAACTGCGCAAGCGCCTCTTTCCTCAGGCTGCCGCCACTCTGAGGCAGGCATTAAAGAGGCTCGGCAATGAACCGGATGAAGCCCGAGCCGTCATTCAAAACGCCCTTGGATTTGCCTTAGCCGCCCAAAAGGATTACGAGGGGGCAAGCAAGCACTACAAACTTGCCTTGAAGGCGAAGCCGGATTACCCGGTAGCCATCAATAACCTGGCCTACGCCCAGGACAAATTGCTGAAGACAAAAGAAGCTCTCAGCCTTTACCGCAAAACTCTTGAGTTTGAACCCAACAACAGCACAGCAACCAAGGCTGTGAAGAAGCTGGAAAAAAGGGTTTAGCTCTCAATCGAATTCCTCTTCACCAGAGAGGCTGAACCGGAACCTCAGCCACACAGCTACTGGTGAGGGAAAGACGTCCACCGGTTCCTGCTGAGGGATTGCTGGTGTTGATCAGGCGAGGAGACTGCCAGCCACTGGGGCTAAAGCCCTGAAGACCCAGAAAGACGCCTCCAGGTTCCAGTCCAGCAATCAATGGGTCACCAAGGGGGATGAGATCCAGCTGGTCAGATTTGGCATGGAGGTTGCCCTGCACTGGTGTGACCACTGATCCGAAGGTCATGCTTCCCCGCAGATTGACCATCTGACCAACAGCCGTGGCCGAGGCGATGTCCAGGGTCACATCAACCGTGGGGCTTCCATCAAAGGGCTGAAAGCTTCCACACCAGTTGCGAGGAAGGGAGGTCGCAAGATCAGCAGCCCGTGCCACCGGATCAAAGCTTTCCACCGATTCACCCTCGATGACAGAGGGAACGGCCAGCTGAATCGGATCCAGGGGTAGCTGAGGATTGCTCTGGAACGGCACCTGACTGCCAACAGAAAAATCCATGGCAAGCAGGACAGGCATGGGGAACACGAGGATGATGGGTGCAAGGTAGGCCCTTTTGCTCAGGCGCGTCATGGATTCCATCCCTTCAGCACCCTCCACGACCAGCGACGTGCTGACCATTGGTGGACGTGACTTCAACAGCCGCCTGTTCACGGGTACGGGCAAATACCCCTCGATGCCGGTGATGCAGCAGAGCATCGAATACTCGGGCTGCGACATGGTGACCGTGGCTGTCCGCCGAGTGCAGACGGTTGCTGCGGGCCATGCCGGTTTGATGGAGGCCATCAACTGGCAAAGGATCTGGATGCTGCCGAACACCGCCGGCTGCACCAGCGCCGAGGAAGCGGTGCGGGTGGCGAGGCTCGGACGAGAACTGGCCAAGCTTGCTGGCCAGGAGGACAACACCTTCGTGAAGCTGGAGGTGATCCCCGACAGCCGTCATCTCCTGCCCGATCCGATCGGCACCCTCGAAGCAGCAGAACAACTGGTGAAAGAGGGATTCACCGTTCTGCCCTACATCAATGCTGATCCGCTGCTGGCCAGGCATCTGGAGGACGTCGGCTGCGCCACCGTGATGCCCTTGGGGTCCCCGATCGGCTCCGGCCAAGGCTTGAACAATGCGGCCAACATCGCCCTGATCATCGAGAACGCCGGCGTTCCCGTGGTGGTGGATGCCGGAATCGGTGTGCCCAGCGAAGCCGCCCAGGCGATGGAAATGGGCGCAGATGCGGTGTTGGTGAACAGTGCCATTGCCCTGGCCGGCGAGCCTGCGGCCATGGCCCAAGCCATGGGTCAGGCGGTCACTGCCGGTCGAACGGCCTATCGCTCCGGTCGGCTGCCAAAACGCGGTGAGGCCTCGGCCAGCTCACCGAGCCAGGGAGTGGTGAAGTAATCAATCGTGATGAAGAGATTTGAAGTGAGATGAAGCCTCCTACACATCGGCAGCCATTAGGCAAATGGACTCATAAGGTCCGACCAATTGCATTCGACCCATGCAGGTCACCACGGAAGACGGCGGTCGCCTCAACGCCTTCGCGAAGGAGCCTCGAATGGAGGTGATGGATGCTGAGACCAGCCGTAATCGTGGGCGCAGCTCTTTGATGATGCTTGTTGGCGGCACCGTACTGGTCGGAGCGATGATGGCCGTTTCCGTTGCCATCAGCTGAAAGAAGTCTGGGAAAATCCCTGTAGTAGCTTGCCCTGAGTGAGCATCTTGCTCTTTCCTGCAGGAGTTTGGGGTGAAAGTTCTCGTTCTCGGCGGCGACGGCTTCTGTGGCTGGCCCTGTGCGGTGAACCTGGCGGATCAAGGCCATGAGGTTTTGATCGTCGACGATCTGAGCCGACGCAAAATTGACATCGATCTCGAGGTGGAATCCCTCACACCGATCGTCAGCATCGGTGAGCGCCTCAAGGCCTGGGAGGAGATCGGCGGCAAGCCGATTCGTTTCCTCCACATGGACATTGCCCATGAATACCAGCGTCTGCTCGACCTGCTGCTTGAGGAAAGGCCCGATTCAGTGGTGCATTTCGCTGAGCAGCGGGCTGCGCCCTACTCGATGAAGAGCAGCGCCACCAAGCGCTACACCGTCGACAACAACGTCAACGGCACCCACAACCTGCTGGCAGCCATCGTCGAAAGCGGTCTGGACATTCACGTGGTGCACCTCGGCACCATGGGCGTCTACGGCTACGGGTCACACCGCGGCGCCACCATCCCCGAGGGATACCTCAAGGTCGAAGTGCCTCAGCCGGACGGCAGCCGCTTTGAGGAGGAAATCCTGCACCCGGCCAGCCCTGGCAGCGTCTATCACATGACCAAGACGCTCGATCAGCTGCTGTTCCTCTACTACAACAAAAACGACAGCGTCCGCATCACCGACCTTCACCAGGGCATCGTCTGGGGCACCAACACCGATGCCACCGACCGGGATCCGCGTCTGACCAATCGCTTTGATTACGACGGCGATTACGGAACCGTGCTGAACCGCTTCCTGATGCAGGCGGCGATCGGTTACCCCCTGACCGTGCATGGCACCGGCGGACAAACCCGTGCCTTCATCCACATCCGCGACTCGGTGAAGTGTGTGCAGCTTGCCCTCGAGAACCCTCCCACCAAGGGCGAGCGCGTCAAAATCTTCAATCAGATGACCGAAAGCCATCAGGTGGGTGAACTGGCCAAGAAGGTGGCGGCCCTCACCGGAGCCCAAGTCAACAACCTTCCCAACCCGCGCAACGAGGCCGTTGAAAACGACCTGATCGTTGATAATCGCTGCTTCCTGGAGCTCGGCCTCAACCCGACCACCCTCGACAACGGATTGCTGAAGGAAGTGGTGGAAATCGCCACCCGCTACGCGGATCGCTGCGACCGCAACCGCATCCTTTGCACCTCCGCCTGGACCAAAACTCAGGCCCAGGCCATCGGCACCGCCTCCTGATCAGGCTCACCCCTTGAAAATCGCCTTCTTCACTGAAACCTTCCTGCCGAAGGTCGATGGCATCGTCACCCGTCTAACCAAGACGGTGCGCCATCTCGTGGAAGCGGGCGATGAGGTGGTGGTGTTCTGTCCGGAGGGCTGCCCGGATGAATACATGGGGGCACGTTTAATCGGTGTGCCAGCCATGCCGCTGCCGCTCTACCCAGAACTGAAGCTGGCGCTGCCGCGCCCGGCCGTCTCTGAAGCCATTGATGACTTTCAACCTGACCTGATCCATGTGGTGAATCCCGCTGTGCTCGGTCTTGGTGGAATCTGGCTGGCAAAAAGCAAGGACATCCCCCTGGTGGCGAGCTACCACACCCATCTGCCGAAATACCTCGAGCACTACGGCCTGGGGATGCTGGAACCCCTTTTGTGGGAAATGCTCAAAGCCGCCCACAACCAGGCATTGCTCAACCTCTGCACCTCCACCGCAATGGTGCAGGAACTCAGCGACAAGGGAATCCAACACACTGACCTGTGGCAGCGGGGAGTCGACACAGATCTCTTCCGCCCCGAGCTGCGCAGCGCGACCATGCGGGAGCGGCTACTGGGGGGCCATGACGACCGCGGCGGCGTCTTGCTGTACGTGGGCCGTCTCTCCGCCGAAAAACAGATCGAACGCATCCGGCCGGTGCTGGAGGCTTTGCCTGATACGCGGCTGGCCCTCGTTGGAGACGGACCGCACCGCCAACAACTCGAAAAGCATTTCGACGGCACTGCCACCACCTTCGTGGGCTACCTATCGGGGGAGGAGCTGGCCAGCGCTTACGCCAGCGGCGATGCATTTCTGTTTCCCTCAAGCACCGAAACCCTTGGCCTGGTGCTGCTGGAAGCCATGGCTGCCGGTTGCCCGGTGGTGGGTGCGAACCGAGGGGGCATTCCGGACATCATCACGGACGGGACCAACGGATGCCTGTACGAACCCGATGGTGCCGATGGCGGTGCCGAAAGCCTGATTGAGGCCACACAACGCCTGCTCGGCGACGCGACCGAACGGCAGGCTCTCCGGACAGCCGCTCGCCAGGAAGCCGAACGCTGGGGCTGGGCCGGAGCCACTGAACAGCTGCGCGGCTACTACAGGCAGGTGCTCAGTCAACCAGCTCTGACGGCGGCCTGACGGTTCGCAAACTTTGCCATTTGGCCAGAACTTTTTTGGCCATCGGCAGCGCATGCACTGAACCCCCACCAGGCGTGTTCTGAGCAAAGGCCACCACCACAATCTCTCCATCGGGGTAAGGGGCATAGGAGCCGAACCAGGCATGGTCCGGTCCACCTGTGCTGTCCTCTGCTGTGCCGGTCTTACCGGCTGCCGGCGGAATCCCAGGACCGTTCAATCCGAATCCCGTCCCATCGGAGACAACCTTGCGCAGTCCCTCCCGGATGGTCTGCAACGTTGATGGTTTCAGGTCGACCCGTCGCCGGTGCTCCGGTGCCAACCAATCGACGCCTCCCGAGGCCAGATGCGGGGTCACCAGCCAACCGCCGTTGGCAAACACTGCATACGCGCGGGCCAGCTGCAACGGCGTGATCTGCACCACCGACTGCCCAATGGAGGCACTGGCCATGTCCTCCGGAATCCAGGGAACCGAACCCGGCTCAGCCCAGCCACGCCCACGATCAGCCCAAGTCTCATCACCCACAAGACCGACACTTTCTTCCCAGTCGACCTCAATTCCCGTCTTGCTCTGGAAACCAAGCTGGTTGGCTGCCTGCTTCAACGCCATGGAGCCCGCACCCACTCCGACCTGATAGAAGAAGGTGTTGCTGGAATGCCTCAGGGCATCGGCATAACCAATGGTGCCGAAGCCGCGGCCGTTGTGATCCGGGAAGCAGTGACCGCCATAGGTAATGCAGGCGGTGGTCTTCAGGGTGGTGTCAGGTGGGAACTTGCCGGATTCCATCCCGGCCATCGCGGTGACAGGTTTCCAGGTGCTGCCTGGGTCATAGGCGTTCATCGCCCGCGACATCAATGGCTTGGCCGGGTTGGCAAAAAGAGCGTCGTACTCCTTCTGGGTTGTGATCAGCTTTGAGAAAAAGTTGGGATCGAAACCCGGCTTGCTGGCCAAAGCCAGCACAGCCCCATCCCTGGGATCAAGAGCCACCACCGCACCGCCGGGCTTATCGGCCAGCGCCTGCTCCGCCACGCGCTGCAAATCAAGATCCAGCGTCAGGGTCAGGTCCATGCCTGCCTTCGATGGACGATCACCCAGGTTGCGCTGAACCTCGCCCATGGCGTTGACCTCCAGCATCTGGCCACCCCATGCCCCCCGAAGATGAGACTCATAGGCCGCCTCGACCCCGGTCCGACCAATGCGGTCTCGGATCCGGTAGCCCTTTTCAACCAAGACGTCGTACTCCCCTTCGGTGATCGGCTGGGTGTAACCGAGAGCATGGGCCGCCAGGCTTCCGTGGGGGTAGTGACGAAGAATCTCCACATCCACCTGAGCACCCTTCAAACCAAGGGCCTGCTCGCGAAAGCGCAGCACTTGCTCTGGCTTCAGTTCTCTCACCAAGGTGGTGCGATAACCACCAGGGTCAAGACCGCGCTCGCGACGCTGATCCAGCAAGTCCGGATCAAGGCTCAACAAACGGGCCAGACGACCGCGCAGATCCGGCCAATCCGTATCCAGGACCAAGCGGGGTTCAAGGAACAGGGAATAGGACAGTCGGCTTGATGCCAACACCCGACCCTTCCTGTCGAGCAGACGACCGCGCATCGGTGAGCGTGGGACCAGACGAATCCGGTTCTCATCGGCCAGTTCACGGAAGCGAGGCCCCTCGAGCAACTGCATCCAGGCCAGGCGAGCCGTCATGGCAGCACTGAACATCAGCACCACACAAAGCAACACCAAGGGTTGTTGACGCAGCCCCGCATGTCGCTGCTGCGGAATCCGGGCCATGAATTCAGGTGTCCTGAAGGTGTCCCTTCAGAAGATCCAACCGCTGTTCGATCCGCTGCAAGGTCTCGATCAGATCATCACGCTCATCGGAGGGATCTTCCACCGAAACCGCAACGGGCATCACGGGATTACCCAGTCCAGGGCTGACGGCATCCAATTGGTCGCGCACATTGCGTGCCGCCGGTTCCCCCTCCTGACGCAGGGATTGGACAGGATCATCCGTGCCGGTGGTGAAGACCTCAGCCACCTTGGCCGGCCCTCCTTGTCGCGCTCGTTCCAACACAGCGAGACCAATCGGCAGGACGTCCTGCATCACGGACAACCGCAACTGATCCAGGGGATTGTCGGGAACGGAGTCAGCAGGCATCGGTTCCGTTCAGGAACGCTCAGTCTGTCCTGAAGGCAGCGAAAGTGTCGGGCACGCACTCTGACCGGCCCCGAGCGACCAGCCCCCCACAGCACTGAGCACCATCAGCATCACCATCGGCACTAGGGCTTTATGGGTGGTCTCCATGGACAACCATTCACGCCAGGCACTGAGAAAACGAGTGCGTTCAAAGCGGCGCTGGTCACGTTGCTCCTCACGGTTGCGGCGGCGCAGGGCCTTATCCACCCAGCGTTCAAAGGCCTTCTTCTTCGTGATGGTCATCTTGCGCTCCACCTCAAGCATCTGGCCGGAACCGAGCTCGGGATGGAAGGTGCTGATCAGCTCCAGGCTCTTGAGGAACATCTCCACGGCGCCGTCATGAACGGCGGTGACATGGTCATCCAACTGATCCCAGGCCAGTTCGGGATAAAAGCGGAGACGGTTGGCAGCGATCTGATCTTCGGTGAGCTGACCTGGCTCCCGCAGCCAGCGGTCGGTATTGCTGTCAAACCTCCGCCAGTAGAGGAAAGGATTGAGATAGATCGTGCGGCCACCCAACTGAATGCTGTCCTGCTGCAGCCGTCTCTGCTGCACATCCTGCGATTGAGTCGCCGTCACATCACCAAGGCCGATGGGTCAGGGTATCCAGCCCGCTTGGTTCCCACCAGCCCCAACAAAGCACCAAAATTTCAGGATTGGTCGCGTCCAGCCATCCGCAAACCAGCGTTCGGCATTTCGGCCAGGCCTGATGTGCGAATGAACCGAACGAAAGCCTGACCTTTGCCGGAACAATTGCAGGCTTCAAGACTCCCGGCGGGATCGCCGATGGCGGTGATCACTCCCACTCGATGGTGCCAGGAGGCTTACTGGTGATATCCATCACCACACGATTCACCCCCTTCACCTCGTTGACAATCCGATTGGAGATCGTTTCCATCAAGTCGTAGGGCAGACGCGACCAGTCGGCCGTCATGCCGTCCTCACTGGAGACGCAGCGCAGCACGATCGGCCAGGCGTAGGTGCGTTTGTCCCCCATCACACCAACGGAACGCACCGGCAGCAGCACAGCAAAGGCCTGCCAGATGTCGTGATACAACCCTGCATCCCTGATCTCCTCGCGCACAATCAGATCCGCATCGCGAAGGCAGTTGAGCTTCTCGTCAGTGACCTCACCGAGGATTCGAATTGCGAGACCAGGACCTGGAAAGGGATGACGTCGCACGATCTCCTCCGGTAATCCAAGGGTGCGGCCCACTTTGCGCACTTCATCTTTGAAGAGCTTTCTCAGCGGTTCCACGAGCTTGAACTGAAGATCCTTCGGCAGCCCCCCCACGTTGTGGTGGCTCTTGATTTTCACGGCTACCCGCTCACCGGTTTTGGGGTCAACATTGGTTCCTGCACTCTCGATCACATCGGGGTAGAGGGTGCCCTGTGCCAGGTAATCGAAGGGTCCTAGACGCTTGCTCTCCTCTTCGAACACGCGGATGAACTCCGTACCGATGATCTTTCGCTTCTCCTCGGGATCGGTGATGCCGTTCAGCTTGCCGATGAAGCGCTGACGGGCATTGATGTACTCCACATGAATGTTGAACTTGCGGTCGAAGAAGTCCATCAGGAACTCAGGCTCCCCCTTCCGCATGAAGCCCTGGTCGATAAACATGCAGGTGAGCTGATCACCAATCGCTTTCTTCAGCAGGAAGGCCAAGGTGGATGAGTCCACACCACCGGAAAGGGCGAGCAACACACGCTTATCGCCCACCTGCTGCCGCACCAAGGCGACGGCCTCATCGATAAAGGCGCTGGTGGTCCAGTCCGGATCACAACCACAGACGTGGTAAACGAAATTGCGGATCAAAGCCATACCGCAGGTGGAATGAACCACCTCCGGATGGAACTGCACGCCATAGAGCTTGCGCTGCAGGTTGGCCACCGCCGCCTCAGGGGTGTTGGCGGTGTGGGCAAGACGAACAAAGCCTTCGGGCAGCGCCTTGACCGAATCTCCATGGCTCATCCACATCGTCGAACCGTTGTCGACGTTGGTGAGCAGATCAGTGGGGTCATCCACCTCGAGCGGAGCCTTGCCGTATTCGGCCTTGCCGGTGGCCGCTTCGACCACACCACCGAGCTGCTGCACCATCAGCTGCATGCCGTAACAAACCCCGAGCACAGGGATATCCAGGTTCCAGATGTTTGGATCACACAGAGGCGCATGGTCCGCATACACGGAACTGGGGCCACCGCTGAGGATGATTCCCTTCGGGGCCATCCGGCGCAACTCTTCAGCTGACGTGCTGTAGCCAAGCACCACTGAAAACACCTCGGTCTCCCGCACGCGGCGAGCGATCAGCTCGGAATATTGCGAGCCGAAATCAAGGATGACGATGGCCGGCTGACGCTGACCGTCGGAGGAGTGCTGGGACATCGATCCTCAAATGTGTCGCGTTGCGACGACCACTAATCCATCAGCGTAAAGAAGCGCTTCTCCGCCACAGGACCGCGCCAGCGAACCGAACGGCTGCGATCAAATATTCCTGCCCCGACCCTCATCGGCCAGTTGCCGTATCGCCCGATATAGGCCTGACTGCGCTGCTCAACGGCTGTAGCGAGTGCGCATCCCAACCGCTCAGCCTCGCTGGGGGGGAGACCCTGAAACGCCTCTTCCACTGAGGCTGCACGGCGGATTTGCTGAAGTTGGGCGCGAGCCAATCCCTGATCGACCGCCAGGGCGGTGAGCACCTCAAGCCGACCATCCGCCAGATGGTGATGGGTGTGAAAGATCCCGCCAGCCAGCTTGATCAACTTTCCGTGGTAACCGAACAGGAGCAGATCACGCACACCCGCTTCTGCCGCAGCCACAAGCACCGGCCCCATCCAATTGCCGACCTTCAAGCTCGGGTCAAGCCCATTGCGCTGAGCCAAGTCCAAGCCGTTTTCACCAACAACCAAAGTCAGCGAACCACCGAAGTTCGACTTCGCCGTCAGGCTCTGCAACTCCTTCAACACCTGCTGCAGTTGATCGGGCGCCGCACTGCGCTGCACCTCGGCCTGGGTACCGATCAGGGCCAGACCATCGACCACACCAAAGGCTGCATTGCTGGTTCGCTCAGCCAACTCCCGCCCTCGAGGGAAAACAGGCTGCACCTGGAGAGCACGGCCGGGGGGCAAGAGCGGCATCAGGTTGGCCTCAAGCAGATCACGTGCAAATGCAGACGTGCACAGCTCACCACCGGCACCCAAGGTGCCGAGCCCCTCACCAGCCCGAAGCTGTAGACGCTCTCCGGACGATGCAATCCAAGCCACACGAACCCAAATTTCCAAATCCCGGGTGAGATCCAGTCCCATCCCAGGATCGCAACGACTGATCGCCAAAGCCTGGTCTGTACTCAGCCGTGCAGCAGACTGAACTGGCACCGACAGCGGTTCCGCTCTTCCAGGTTGATTGAGCGACTGAACGGAACGGAACGGTTGCTCCAGCAATGCCCGCAGTGCTGCCTTGGCCGCCGCGGCCACCCATACGGGAAGAGTCAAACCAGTGCTCGACTGATCGATAACCGAGGGGAGGCTGTTTTCTAGAGTCGCCGATTGGCATCCCCCGCGCCATGCAGGACAAGCTCACCCTGATGATCCCGGGTCCAACCCCGGTGCCCGAAACGGTGCTCAAGGCGATGGGACGTCACCCAATCGGCCACCGCAGCGGTGAGTTTCAGGCGATTGTGCGCCGTACGACGGAACAGCTGAAATGGCTGCACCAAACCAGTGGCGACGTCCTGGTGATCACGGGAAGCGGCACCGCCGCGATGGAGGCCGGGATCATCAACACCTTGAGCCGTGGCGACAAGGTGATTTGCGGTGATAACGGCAAGTTCGGTGAGCGCTGGGTCAAGGTGGCGCGGGCGTACGGCCTGGATGTTGATGTCATCAAGGCTGAGTGGGGGCAACCGTTGGATCCGGAGGCGTTCCGCGCTGCACTGGAAGCGGACACTGCCAAAGCCATCAAGGCTGTGATTTTGACCCATTCCGAAACATCCACCGGAGTGATCAATGATCTTGAGACGATCGCCCGCCACGTCAAAGTTCACGGCACAGCCCTGACCCTTGCGGACTGCGTCACCAGCCTTGGCGCAGCCGATGTGCCGATGGATGCCTGGGGTCTGGATGTGGTCGCTTCCGGTTCCCAGAAGGGCTACATGCTGCCGCCGGGCCTGAGCTTCGTGGCCATGAGCGATCGGGCCTGGAAAGCCTATGAATCCTCAGACCTTCCCAAGTTCTACCTGGACCTCGGGCCCTACCGAAAGACTGCTGCAAAAGACAGCAATCCCTTCACTCCGGCTGTGAATCTCTATTTCGGCCTGGAAGCAGCTCTCGACATGATGCAAAAGGAAGGCCTGGAAGCCATCTTCGCCCGCCATGCCCGCCATCGCTCTGCCGCCCAGGCCGGGATGAAGGCCATCGGAATGCCGCTGTTCGCCGCAGAGGGCTATGGCAGCCCCGCGATCACTGCTGTTGCTCCAGAAGGAATCGACGCTGAGCAGTTGCGCAAAGCGGTGAAGGAAAAATTCGACATCCTGCTGGCTGGAGGCCAGGACCACCTCAAAGGCCAGGTGTTCCGCATTGGCCATCTCGGCTTTGTGTGCGATCGCGATGTATTAACGGCGGTGTCCGCTATCGAAGCCACCTTGCAGGCACGCGGCCTACACAAGGGATCACTGGGTGCCGGCGTGGCAGCAGCAGCCACTGCACTGGGCTAGAACAGTGATGGCGAGAGACTTCTCGCCCAATTGCGGGTGTAATTCAGCGGTAGAATGTCAGCTTCCCAAGCTGAACGTCGCCGGTTCAAATCCGGTCACCCGCTTTTACTTTTAATCATCAGATCCTTGGTTTGATCAATTGCATGATCTGCGGACCTGCCGATTGTGACCGCCGTTCTTGATCCAAACCTCTGAGAATCAAAGTGGCTGCTTCACGGAAAGAACCCTCTTCCGCCCTGTCTTTTGCTTGATCAAAATAATTTTTAGCGGATTCAGCGTGCTGTGCGCGCGCAACATCTACTGAACCTTCAGATTTTGCTGGAGCGATTGTCAACGAATCAGCAGGTCAATGCTTCAGCAAAATCCTACCTCTACTAATAATGATTTCCAGTAATAATTGATAAGTCCAAGGAATCAAGTTCCTGGCTCCTCAGAATTACCCCCCAGATCCGCAATGCGATCACGCAACGTGGAACATCGAGACTGATCTCCACGGGCCTCAGCGATGGCTAAGGCGAATTCGAGCTTTTCAAGTTGGTGACCGCCCTCGAGGAAACCTGAACGGGTTCGAGTGTTGAGCTTGGTAACAGCTGAGGCAGGAATGGTGATTGCCATAGTTGCCTTTCTTTTTATTCTGGCACCCCCTGCCACCCTTATGCGGCCAACTCCTGACCGAAAGCGTTGTCGTCGGCCTGGGTGTCAGTGAGCTCAAGCAATTGCCGGGTTTCCTGCAACAGCTGTTCAATGCCATCCAATGTGGCCCGCTCTTCATCCGGAACCTGCTGAACAGACTGCAGCTGCTGACGCACCTGAAGCTCCAGAGCTTCCTGCCGCTGCTCCAGCTTCACCAAGCGCTGAGACAGGGTGGTGATCGTCTGCGCCAGATCCTCCGCAGTGCGAGTGATCCGAAAGGATACCGATGAGCTCATGGGCGGATATGAACGCTGGCCCGATGACAACACATGGAGGCCGGTGGCTCAAGATCAGAACGCTGCACACACCAGAACTGATGCCACCTCTGGCCACGCTGACGCTGTACCTGCTGGCCGGCACCGCCGTAGGGCTACTTGCTCTGTTCAGCGGGATCCCTGCAGCTCCACTGGCCGGAGCCTTGATTGGCGCAGGAGTCCTCAGCATGAGCGGGCGGGTAGAAACCGCAACATGGCCGGCAGGAACACGAACCGTGCTTGAAATCGGCATCGGCACCGTGCTCGGTGCGGGCTTGACACGAACGTCTTTGGAGCAGCTGCAGTTGCTGTGGAGACCAGCCCTGCTGATCACCCTGAGCCTGGTGCTTACGGGAATTGTGGTGGGCCTTTGGAGCAGTCGTCTGCTCGGCATTGATCCGGTGGTCGCTCTGTTGGGTGCTGCTCCAGGTGGGATCAGCGGCATGAGCCTGGTCGGAGCGGAATTCGGAGTGGGAGCCGCTGTAGCAGCCCTCCACGCCGTGCGGTTGATCACAGTGTTGCTGGTGATTCCGCTTGTGGTGCGTCTGGTCAGCCCTGGACAGTGACGCTGCCATCGATACGTTGTATCAACGCCGCGTTCTCCCTTGCCATGCGTCGATCACTCGTGCTCTGCACCGCTGGACTGATCGGTGGACTGCTGGGAAGTTCCGCCGCCGTTATGGCTGACGAAGCCACCCAATCGAAAGGAGCCAAGATCTATTGCTTCATGCGATCCAGCGGCAACGATCACAACGTGAGCTGGAACGCTGCCTATGCGTTGATCAAACGCCAGGGCCGCAGCATGTTCAAAACTTCACCGGAACACGCCTCCGTGATGATCACCGAAGCAGTGGTCAATGACCCTGGCAGCTACCCGGACTGCGGACGCTACCTGGGTGATTTGTTCGGCGGATCCAAAGCCTCAACGGCATCGCAGAAAGCAAGCAGACCCAACATCAGCAGCTCATCAACAACCTCCGATACCAGCGTGGGCATCTCCACCGACTCCGAGGTG
Organism: uncultured Synechococcus sp.; assembly: GCA_913042965.1. GTDB lineage: Bacteria > Cyanobacteriota > Cyanobacteriia > PCC-6307 > Cyanobiaceae > Parasynechococcus. The sequence goes on along the minus strand of CAJWLE010000003.1, from coordinate 12,048 downwards.
GACATGTCCACGGGCAGCAGTGAGCGTTACAGCTACTGAGTCGCAGGAGCCAAAGCTCGACTCTCAAGCTGATTGCAAACACTGACGCATCATGGCGGGCAGTGACTTGCGGGCGAGTTTCATCCGTCGTGGACCCAGCAGGATTTCAATCTGCTGCGCTTTGCTGGCCACAAGGCCATCCACCAATTGATCGGCCGGGCCCAGCTGCAACCAATGGCAGGTGAGACCTGCATCATCCATTCCAAGGCGATGGCAGCGGTCTTCTGCTTGATCAACGTCACCCGGTGTCCAGGGCCGTTCCAGCAAAACCACATGTCGCGCTCGGTGCAGGGTGAAGCCAAGACCCCCTGTCCCGTACGTGGCGAGCAGGAGATCGCTGTCCCCTTGCTGAAAACGATCCACAGCCAGCTGACGTTCCGCCGGACGCTGACGACCGATCAGCAGCTCGCCCCCCAGCCGTTCTTGCAGCAGTTGTAAGGGTTCAATAAAACCGCTGAAGAGCACAACCGCCTCACCTCGATTGAGCAGCTCGCGCAGCAACAGGACCGCAGCCGGAAGCTTGAACTCGGCAGCAATGCGGCGTAGGGCTGTCAGCAAAGCCAGTGGTTCGGCATCGGAACGCACCTCGCCCAAAGCGGCCCGACGGCGGTAGTCCTCCAGAATGAGATCCACCCGGTGATCGAAACCGAGGGATTCCGCCTCCGTCAGCACGACAGGTTGCTGGCGACGTCGTTTGGGCGGAAGATCCAGCACCTGCGACTTGCGTCGATGCAGGATCAGCGGTCGGGTCAGACGCCGAAGTTCCTCCAACTGCGAGGCCCCGCTGGCCTGCCACTGGCGCCTCCCCTGCCGTTCTCGCCAGTGCCCCTGGCAATAGCGCTCCTCATACAGCCTTTGATCCCGAGCGATCGGATGGTCGATCGCCGCCAGCAGAGGAAACAACTGATCTGGACGACCATTCTTCATCGGTGTACCCGTGAGCATCCAGATCGCTCTGAGACGGGGATGCCGGGCCAATCGCAGCAATGCCGCCGTGCGAGCAGCCCGTAAGGACTGAGCGAAGTGAGCCTCGTCGACGACAAGAAGGGTTCCCGCTGGCGGAAGTTCCTTCGGCAACCGGGCCCAGCTCACCAGCTGCAACTGGAGATCCACCACCTCGGCCTCCCGTCGCCAGTGCGGGTGAAGCCCAACCGGTGCCACCACCATCAGTCTCAAATCGGTGCATCGCATCAGAGACCTTGCCGCCAGCAACGCCGTGAGGGTCTTGCCAAGGCCCATCTCATCAGCCAGAACAGCACCACGCCTGGCCAACAACCAACGAACCCCTGACCGCTGATGGGACAACGGGATCCGCCCATCCTGGAGAGGCTGATCAAGGTCCGCTGCCGTGACGAGGTCGCGATGGTGTGGGAGCGGAGGAAGTGGGCAATCACACCAGTCCAGCCATTGCTGCAACTCGGGCGTCAGTGCAAAGCGCCGCCCCAGACACTCACGAAGCGGAGTCGCGGCTGCCAAAGGGAACTCCCAGCCCTGCTTGGCACCGATCCAACGTCCGCGAGGTCGGATGCGACGCAATTGAGCCTGGGTGACCGCATCAAAAGGACTGACCACCCGGATCAAGCCGGCGGAAGACAGATCAAGGCTGCAGCGGAGACGCTCGGGAGCGGAAATTCAAGTCCCCGCAAACATTCACTTTACAGAAATCAAGGTCATCAACAAGCGACTCTGAAGTGCCATGTCACATCAGCAACGAACTGTCGAAACTGCAGTGCTCGACACATTGACGCATCTTCCGTGTGCGCCAGAATCGACCCAACCGAAAGCCTTCGGATGCATAGCAGGGATGCAGTTTTTCTGGATGAACTCTGCCCCAAATTACGCGTCCGGCGATGGAGACAATCACTACACAAATGCACGGGTAAAAGATGTATTTATTGCGGCAAACCGTCCGAATCAATTGATCACATTCACCCCCGAGCTCACGGCGGCCTGAGCGTGACTCAAAACTGCGTGCCGGCATGCCTGTCCTGCAACGGTCGCAAATCTGATGCGGAAGTCTTCGATTGGTACCGGCGCCAACGTTTTTACGACCCCCGGCGAGCCATGGCCATCCGCGCCTGGATGGATGGTGATCTGAGGTTGGCGCTGCGACTGTTGCAATGGGCTCAACCTCTTGATGAGTCCTCATCAGCGACAGACCAGGACGACAGCAACTTGAGCTACCAGGCCGCATGAGCCTTCACCACACGCGGCAGGCATCCGAAGAATGGTGCCTCTCACAAATCGAGGCCTGAGAGCTGGGATCGTCCGGAGCCAGAACCAACGCAGCGATGAGAACGACAACAGCCACAATGCTGGGGCTGAAGGCAGAGCGAGCTCGGGCGGAAGCGCGATCGAAACTGCTGGTCGTCATGCCATCCGAAACAAACTAATACAGGTGTACTGATGCTTTCCCGGCTTGTCAATCAAGCCCATCCACTTGGGCCTGACGCCAAGGTTCTGGTGCTTGGAGGCGGTTACAGCGGCCGCTGCTTCGCACGATTGCTCAACACCCTTGGCACCACGGTGATCAGCACACGCCGTCACCCTGAAACAGACAGCAGCGATCTCACCTTTGACAGCACAACAGGCGTGCTGCCCAGCTTCGGCGATCTGGAAGGCATCAGCCATGTGCTGTGCACAATCCCCCCCTCACAGGATGGACGGGATCCGGCCCTGGAATGCCTCGGAGCTCTCCTAAAGACCATTTCACCGGTCTGGGTGGGCTACCTCTCGACCACTGGGGTCTATGGAGACCGCCAGGGGAATTGGGTCAGTGAGTCCGATGCAGCCTCCCCCGGTCAAGACCGCAGTCGTCGCCGTCTGGAGTGCGAGCAAGCGTGGCTGAACAGTGGTCTGCCGGTTCAGATCCTGCGGCTGCCAGGCATCTATGGACCGGGGCGCTCGGTGCTGGATGGATTGAAATCCGGCCGAGCCCGTCGCATCAACAAACAGCATCAGGTGTTCTGCCGCATTCACGTCGAAGACATCGCCGGTGCTTGTCTGCACCTCATTCACAAGGCCGCATCAGGCCATGCGCCGCCGATCGTCAACGTCGCCGACGATGAACCAACTCCATCCGCAGAGCTACTCGAGTTCGCTGCAGAACTGCTCGGCTGCAATCTTCCTGCGGAGGAGAGCTACGCGGATGCGAGTCAGACCATGAGCGCCATGGCCCAATCCTTCTGGAGCGAAAATCGTCGGGTCAGCAACCGACTGCTGTGCAAGGAGCTCGGGTACACACTGCTGCATCCCAACTACCGCAGCGGCCTGCAGGACTGCCTGAAGCAGGAGCATCACCAGAACGTTTAATCGCCGATGATCAGCTGGTTGAAATCAACGGGCTGATCGCCCTCCGAAACAGCTAGGCCCAGGTCATCGATGATCCTGCCCCAGTCGACCACCAGCCACTGACGTTGCAGACCAGTGGCCAAACCCACCAGCACGAGCCCGAGCAGAAACAACCGCAGCAAAGGGATGTCTTCTCAATCAGGATCCGAAGCTAGTCCGCATCTGCTGATCAGCCTGGGTGATCCGGCCGGTATCGGCATGGAAGTGGTGCTCAAAGCACTGGCCGACCCAAGCCTCCCCACGGCACTCAAGCCAATCCTGGTTGGCTGTCGCCGCACATTGATCAGCACACACCAACGGCTACGACGGCAATCCACCATTCCCCTGGCCGATCCAGCCGATCTCTGCATCGACGACCAACCCCTGACAATCGCTGTGGAACCTGGCCAGCCAAGCGTTGCAGGAGCCTCGGCTGGCTTCGACTGGCTGACACGCTCGGTGATGCTTCTGAAGGACAAGCAGGCTCGAGCCCTGGTGACGGCGCCCATCGCGAAACACCTCTGGCATGCAGCGGGTCGGGTCTATCCCGGCCAGACCGAACGATTGGCCGAACTGGCGGGCTCAGCCCGGTCCTCGATGATGTTCACAGCGATTTCACCCCACACCGGCTGGCGGCTCAACACCCTGCTGGCGACCACGCATCTGCCACTGAATCAGGTGTCGCAGGCCCTGAATCCTGCGGTTGTGGAACACAAACTGTCGGTGCTGCTTGCGTTTTGCCAACGCTTCAGGCCAACGCCACATCTGGTCGTGGCAGGCCTCAATCCCCATGCCGGCGAAAACGGACGCCTGGGATCTGAAGAGGCGAACTGGCTGGAACCACTGCTGCACTCCTGGCGACAGCGACATCCCCATGTGCGACTGGAAGGTCCAATCTCTCCAGACACCTGCTGGCTCAGTGCTGGCCAAGCCTGGAGGGACACGAATTCAAAGGGCCCTGACGGTTACCTGGCGCTTTATCACGATCAGGGGCTGATTCCCTTGAAACTGCTTGCCTTTGACGCGGCCGTGAACACCACCCTTGAACTCCCGTTCTTACGCACTTCACCGGACCACGGAACAGGATTTGACATCGCTGCTGCCGGTATCGCACGAGCGGACAGCATGGTGGCCGCCCTCCAGGCGGCCTGGGATCTCAGTGAAATCAGACGGGCTTGACACGCATCAGAACCTGGCCGAATTCCACCGGTGTGCCGTTGTCCACAAGGATCTCGACAACCTCGCCACTCACCTCCGACTCGAGCTCATTCATCAGCTTCATCGCTTCGAGAATGCAGACGGGCTGACCAACATCCACACGATTGCCCACCTCGATGAACGAGGGTTCTCCCGGTGCGGGAGCCCGATAGAACGTTCCCACCATGGGAGCTGTGATGTCCTGCAGATCACTGCGGGTGGATGCCGCAGCTGGCGGAGGAGATGTTGTCTCCGCTGGAGCGGCCTGTGGAGGAACTGCTGCCACCAAAGGTGCTGCCGCAGCTGATGCCACAACGGTCTGGCCCGGCAGATTCCGACGGACTTCGAGACGGAAGTCATCCCCCTCAAGTCGGAATTCCTGGATATCGCTTTCACCAAGGGCTTCCAGTAGCCGATGAAGCTGCTCGTGATCAAGTTGCATAGTCATCCGTTCTCACGGCCCAAGTAGCTGTCGGTGCGGGTGTCGACCTTGATCTTCTCGCCAATGGAGAGGAACAGCGGCACCATCACCTGGGCACCGGTTTCAAGAATGGCCGGCTTGGTGCCCCCGGTCGCCGTATCACCCTTCAAGCCTGGATCGGTCTGCGTGATCTCCAGAACCACCGAATTAGGCAGTTCCACTTCCAGGGGGTTGTCGTTCCAGGAGACGACATTCACCTCCATTCCTTCCTTGAGGTATTTGCGGCTATCACCGATCTGATCAGCGGTCAGACGTGTCTCCTCATAGGTTGCCATGTCCATAAAGACATAGTCTTCACCCTCCATATAAGTGTGCTGAAGAGAGGCCTTCTCCAGAATGGCCTGAGGGATCATCTCCCCGGCGCGGAACGTCTTCTCCACCACACTGCCAGTCTTGACCGCCTTGAGCTTGGAGCGCACAAAAGCGGAGCCCTTACCGGGCTTCACATGCAGGAACTCCACCACACGCCAAACAGCACCATCAATCTCGATCGTGGTGCCGGTGCGGAAGTCGTTGCTGGAGATCATTCCGGCCGAACGGTTCAACGGACTATACGGCTGTGCCAAAGTCGCGTCAGCACTGGGGTTCCCCTTGGCCTATCAGCGTTTCAAGGCCCTTCTGATCGGCTTGATCAGCATTGCTCTATTCAGCATCGCCGCACCTGCATGGGCCGGGCTGCCCCAGGGCAACGCCGTGAAGGACCCTGCAGCGATCCTTCGCGATGCCCTGCCGTTCGAACAAGACGACATTCGTGAACTGCAACATCGACTGGAACTGACCAGTGATGACCTCCGAGCCAAACGCTGGCCCGCACTTGGGAAGGCCGTATCCCGCAGCGAAGCCCTCCTCGCCAAGCGTCGCACCACCATCCTCGAAGCGGTGCCGGCGGACCTCCGTGTTCAGGCCGAGTCCCTGCTGAAAGAGGTCGATCAGGGCCTCATCACCCTTAAGGAACGCATCGGAGAAACTGACAAACCTGGATTTATCGCCGCACGACGCAGCACGCTCAGCCGCATCGGCTCCGTCGAGGCTCTGATGGTTGAAGACGGCTTTGAGCGAGAGATCCCATCGGAGTTCGATGCTCTGCCGCGTCTACAGGGTCGCGCAACCCTGGCCATTAGCACCAGCCAGGGCGACCTAACCGCCATCGTTGACGGATACAACGCACCGTTGACCGCCGGTGCCTTCGTTGACCTTGCTTTAAAGGGTTTTTATGACGGTCTCCCCTTCATTCGCGCAGAAGATTTCTACGTGCTGCAGAGCGGTGATCCGAAAGGACCTGAAATCGGTTACATCGATCCATCCACGAAACAGGAGCGCCACGTCCCCCTTGAGATCCGCGTTCCTGAAGAAGAAGACACGATCTACAACGAGACGTTTGAAGACGTTGGCCTGTTCAAGGCCACACCGACCCTGCCGTTTGCCACCCTGGGCACCCTCGGCTGGGCTCACTCGGATCACGCCCTGGACGACGGTTCCTCGCAGTTCTTCATGTTCCTCTATGAGGCTGAACTGACACCGGCGGGGCTCAACCTTGTGGATGGGCGAAACGCTGCCTTCGGTTATGTCGTTAACGGGTTTGATGTGCTGGAAGAGCTGGGCGTTGATGACAGCATCCGTTCCATCACCGTGACCGACGGTGCGGACCGGCTCCGCAAACACGCATGAGCACCCTGGCGGAGCTGGGTGAAGCCGAACTGCTGCAGCGGCTCGCCCTCTTCGCTCCGCCAGGACAATTGGACGACGACACCGCCTGCCTCGCTCCCGATCCTCGTTCTCTGATCGTGAACACCGACGTGCTGGTGGACGGCATTCATTTCAGTGACAACACCACTTCTGCAGAGGATGCAGGCTGGCGAGCCGTCGCGGCCAACCTGTCTGATCTGGCAGCCAGTGGTGTGACAAGCGTTGATGGAATCACGGTTGGGCTGGTGGCACCGGGGGATACCCGTTGGGACTGGGTGGAAGGGGTCTACAGCGGGATCAGCTCGGCACTGAAGCAGTTCGGCGGCGTGCTACTCGGCGGAGACTGCTCAGCAGGAACCAATCGACTGCTGGCGATCACCGCCCTGGGCCGACTAGGACCGCTGCAGCTCCTGCGCAGCGGTGCAGAGCCAGGCGATGTTGTCGTGACAAGCGGTGCACACGGCCTGAGCCGGCTGGGGCTGGCACTGCTCCGCCAGGAGGTCGATCCAGCCAGCGCTGCACTGAACCAGGCCCTGCAGGAACGAGCCATCCAGCAGCACCGTCGCCCTGTGCCCCGTTTTGATGCTTTGAACAGCCTGTTGCGCTGCAAACCAGCAAACCTGCCGTGGCGAGCGGGAGGAACTGACAGCAGCGACGGACTGATCGCTGCGGTGCAGGGACTTTGCAGGGCCAGCGGTTGCGGCGCCGTTTTACAGCACTCTGCGATCCCACGACCCAACGGGTGGCCGCAGGGAGAGCGTTGGGATCACTGGTGCCTCTCCGGAGGCGAAGACTTCGAGTTGGTGCTGACGCTGCCACCGGCATGGGCAAAAGCCTGGCAAATCGCGATGCCAGGAAGTCATTGCCTGGGGCGAATGACTGAAGAGGCAGATCGAATGATCTGGAGCGACGGGTCAACAGTGTCTGGAAGCAGCGGATTCGACCATTTCCAGACCGAAACGTCAGGCCAAAAAAAACCCTCCCAGCAGGGAGGGCTCTGACAGGTTTTCAACCTGGAAAGATCACTTCCAGTTTCTGGCAACAACCTCAGCCAGATCAACCACACGCTGGCTGTAGCCCCACTCGTTGTCGTACCAGGCCAGGATTTTCACAGCCTTGTCACCCATGGCGTAGGTAAGGTCTGCGTCGAAGATGGTGGACTCGTTGGTACCGGCATAGTCGGTGGAGACCAGGGGAAGGTCGCTGTACTTGATAATCCCCTTCATGCCGTTCTCAGAAGCCGACTTGATGGCGGCTTTGATCTCGTCGACACTCGCCCCGCGGGACGGTCCGAAGGTGAGGTCAACAGCAGACACGTTCGGAGTGGGGACACGCATGGCGAAGCCGGTGAGCTTGCCCTTCACCTCGGGATAAACCAGAGCAACAGCCTTAGCCGCACCGGTGGTGGTGGGGACCATGTTCAGAGCTGCAGCCCGGGCACGGCGCAGGTCGCGGTGGCTGTTGTCCAGGATCCGTTGATCACCTGTGTAGCTGTGAATGGTGGTCATCAGACCCCAATCGAGACCGAAGTTCTGGTCCAGAACCTTCACAATTGGAGCCAGGCAGTTGGTGGTGCAGCTGGCGTTGCTGAGGATGTCCCAATCCTCATGGCGGTATTGATCATCATTGACGCCCACCACAAAGGTGCCGACGCGTTCACCTTTTCCTGGTGCGGTGAGGATGACCTTCTTGGCACCAGCCTGCATGTGCATGCTGGCCTTCTCATCGGTATTGAAAACACCGGTTGACTCGATGACCAGGTCAACACCCCACTCCTTCCAAGGGCAGTTGAGAGGGTTGCGGTCAGCAAAGAACTTGATCTCTTTGCCGTTGATGAACATCGAATCATCCGTGGTCTTGATGTCCACGGAAGGATCCAAACGGCCCAGGATGGAGTCGTAGGTCAGCAGATGAGCGCTGGTTGCAGGATCGGACGTGGAGTTCATCCCCACGATTTCAAGACCCGTGTCGGCTCCACGGCTGATCCATCCCCGCAGCACATTGCGACCAATTCGGCCGAATCCATTGATCGCAACGCGCAGAGTCATGTCAGGAAAGGCCGCAGGGGTTTTGGCCGCAGATCATACAGAAATAAGCAAAAATTCTCTGATCTCGTCCCAGCCGATTCGAACCGATCCGTTCCATCAACAGCAGGACGGCACTGCTGACTTGACTTATCTTTCAGCCCTCTGGAAGTAGTCCTTGGCCTCTCCGCTCGAACGCCAGCACTCAGTGCATTTCATTGGCGTCGGCGGCATCGGAATGTCTGCTCTGGCAAGGATCCTTGTGGATCGAGAGCATCCGGTAACGGGATCCGACCCTCGCAATAACGCAACGGTGCGGCAGCTCAAAGAACTCGGGGTCGGGGTCTACCCGGAGCAGAACGCAACAACCATTCAGGCCATCACTGCATCGGGGCAGAAACCGATTGTTGTGGTCAGTTCTGCCATCCAGGAAACGAATGAGGAACTCGTCCAAGCCAGAGTTGCCGGTCTGAGGATCTGGCACCGGTCCGATCTCTTGGCAGCACTGATTGCCGAGCAGCCGTCGATCGCAGTCGCCGGCAGCCACGGCAAAACCACCACGAGCACGCTGATCACCACCCTTCTGGTGAAAGCCGATGAGGATCCCACCGCCGTCATTGGCGGCATCGTTCCTTGCCTGAAGAGCAATGGCCATGCAGGCCAGGGCCGTCTTCTCGTGGCCGAAGCCGATGAATCAGATGGCTCACTGGTGAAGTTTGAGGCTCATCTCGGGGTGTTGACCAACCTTGAGCTCGACCACACAGACCACTACAGCGATCTCAACGATCTGATCACCACGCTGCAACGTTTCGCCGGAGGCTGCGACCGTGTGTTGGCCAACCGCGACTGCCCGATTCTTCGGAAGCACTTTCAACCGGATTGCTGGTGGTCGGTGACCAGCCATGAAGGGGTTGATTTCGCCGCTCTGCCGCTGCAGCTGGACGGTGATCGTTGCCTGGCGCGTTTCTACGAAGCAGGACAAGCCGTGGGGGACTTCACCCTGCCCATGCCTGGTTTGCACAACCTCAGCAATGCCACCGCCGCGCTGGCTGCTTGCCGCATGGAAGGCATCCCCTTCCAGCAATTGATCCCGGGTCTTGATGCTCTGCAACCCCCAGGTCGACGCTTCGATCTACGCGGCACTTGGGAAGGACGTCACATCGTTGATGACTACGCCCATCACCCCAGTGAAGTAAAAGCCACCCTTTCGATGGCCCAGCTGATGGTGAGCAGCGGTCGCAGCCCTCTTCCCAGCCCCCCTCAAAGGCTCCTGGCCGTCTTTCAACCCCATCGCTACAGCCGCACCCAAGAGTTTCTTGAGGCCTTCGCCGGTGCACTACAGAACTGCGATGCACTGCTGCTGGCACCGATCTATGGCGCTGGAGAGAAGCCGTTGGCCGGGGTCTGCAGCAGAACGCTTGCGGACCGCATCAGACAGCTGAAACCAGAGCTGAATGTGACCGTGGCCGAAAATCTTGACCATCTCACCGAACTGGTGCGAACCCACAGCCGTCGGGAGGATCTTGTGCTGGCCATGGGTGCAGGAGACGTGAACGGTCTGTGGACCCGTCTGGCCGCCTGATGCATCCAAAGTTGCTCAAACCGAGACAGAACGTTCCGCTGGCGGAGTTCACCACGTGGCGGGTCGGTGGACCAGCCACGTGGATCATCGAACCGGAGTCAGTGGATGAAGTGCTGGCAGCTCTTCAATGGGCGAAAAGAAATGGCCACCCCTGCCAGGTGATCGGAGCCGGATCAAATCTGCTGATTCACGACAATGGACTGCCAGGACTCACCCTCAGTCTGCGGCGACTGCAGGGTGCTGAATTGGACAGCAACAGTGGCGTCATTGAAGCTCTTGCCGGTGAACCAATCCCAACGCTCGCTCGCCGAGCCGCCCGAGCCGGGCTCAAAGGATTGGCCTGGGCCGTTGGAATTCCCGGCACCGTTGGTGGCGCCGCCGTGATGAATGCCGGCGCCCAGGGTGGCTGCACCGCCGACTGGCTCGAAGCGGTGCGAGTGGTACCCATCCAGGGCGGAGAGAGCTTTGAACTTAAAAGAGATCAGCTTGAGTTCGACTACCGCCACAGCCGGCTGCAGCAGGAGAATTTGCTGGTGCTTTCCGCACGATTCAGGCTGGAGCCGGGCCATAACCCGCAGGAGCTCAGGCGCGAAACAAACAGCAACCTCAGCCATCGAACCAGCACACAGCCCTACACCCTGCCGAGCTGCGGCAGCGTGTTTCGCAATCCCGAACCATTGAAAGCAGGCCGACTGATTCAAGAGCTCGGACTGAAGGGTGAACGGGTTGGGGGAGCGGAAGTCTCCAGTGTTCACGCCAATTTCATCGTCAACACCGGCAACGCAACAGCGGTGGACATCAACCAATTAATTGAGTTGGTTCAAGATCGGGTCGAACAGCGGCATGCCGTACGACTGCACCCCGAAGTGAAACGGCTTGGATTTGCTGCTGCCGCTTAACCTGCGTGCTCCCTAAGCAGCACCATGGCAGGGTTCGGACTTCCCAATTTCGGTCAGCTCACCGAAGCCTTCAAAAAGGCCCAGGAGATTCAGCAGAACGCACAGGCCCTGCAGGAGGAGCTCGATGCAATGGAGATCGAGGGAAAAAGCAGCGATGGTCGCGTGAGCATCTGGCTATCCGGTAACCAGCAGCCCCTACGGGTGCGGATGGACCCCTCATTGCTCAGCGATGGCCAGGAGGCCAGCGAAACGGCCACCCTGGAAGCTCTGCAAGCCGCCTACGAACAATCCACGGCCACGATGAAGGGTCGCATGGAGGAACTGACCGGCGGGCTGAATCTCAACCTGCCCGGGATGGGCGGCTAACGCTTGAACACTCCGCAAGAGCAGCGGTGTACAGGGAGTAACGCTCCCAGTTGCGTTGCACACCGCAACCAGGCTCACCCCGATGAAGGCAATCGCGGAAGCGACACGGCCATGGATCGAGCTGATCTCGCAACTCAGGAAAGAGCATGCCCAGCTCTCGGGGGTTCTCCGGGAGATCGGGCCGATTAAACCCAGGCGTATCCGCCACACGGGATCCCTGGGTGAGGGGAAACAGCTCCACATGCCGTGTGGTGTGACGACCCCGTTGCAACCGCCCTGACACCGCTCCTACCCGCAAACTGAGCGTGGGCATCAAGGCATTCAGCAGACTGCTCTTGCCAACACCTGACGGCCCGCACAGCACTGAAAGAGGACTCTCCTGCAGCCGCCGCCGCAGATCATCCATGCCGAGACCGGTCTCACTTGATAAAAGCAACGCCTCAT
>CAJWLE010000002.1:0-29840 GCA_913042965.1 uncultured Synechococcus sp. | reverse complement strand
ATGCTTGTCACGGTGGGTCTTCTTGTGCTGGCTTCGGTGGCGCTCGTGCCCTTGTTGATCGAGCAGCTGAGCCAGCTGATCAGTGCTTCCCCCGCGTTACTTGCGGCTGCCGAGCAGTGGATTAATCAAAGCCAGAACTGGGCTGTTTCCCATGATCTGCCGGCCAATTTCGCGGACCTCAGCAGCGATCTGGTCTCTCGGATCAGCCTCGTGGCAACCCAGCTCAGCCAGCGTCTGCTCGGCCTGCTCGGTGCCACCGTTGGCATCACGATCAATCTGGTGATCGTGCTGGTGCTGGCTGTCTTCCTCCTGCTGGGGGCCGATCCGATCACCGCCGGACTGGCCCAGTGGCTGCCGGAGCAGTGGCGAGAACGAGTCACGGCCACTTTGGAACGCACGTTCCGCGGTTATTTCGCTGGCCAGGTGTTGCTGGCGTTGATTCTCTGCGCTGGCCAGTTGCTGGTGTTCACGCTGCTGGAGATTCCCTACGGAGTGCTGTTCGCTGTGCTGATTGGCTTCACCACGCTGATCCCCTACGCCAGCGCCATCACCATCGTTTTCGTGAGTGCCGTTCTCGGTGTTCAGGACCCCCGAACCGGGCTTGAGCTCCTGGCTGCGGCAATCCTGGTCGGCCAGCTGGTGGACCAGGTGATTCAGCCAAGGCTCATGGGCAGCATCGTTGGCCTGCATCCGGCCTGGTTGCTGATCTCACTGCCGATCGGCTCCCGGGTGGGAGCCATCTTCGGGTTCGGCGATTTGCTCGGATTGCTTCTCGCGGTGCCGGTGGCCAGCTGCATCAAGTCACTCGCTGATGAGGCACGGGCTGATGCGGCACGGGCTGATGGCGTCTCCCCTCAACTCAAGCAGGGGGAATCACACCCCGGTCCTGCAGGGCCTTGATCACCACGTCCACCGATGCGGCCAGATCCTGGCTGCCGGTGTCGATCGCCATTTCCGGGCTGTCCGGTGCTTCGTAGGGGCTGGAAATGCCGGTGAATTCCTTGATCTGTCCCGCCCGAGCTTTGGCGTAGAGCCCTTTGGGATCGCGGGATTCACACACCTCCAGATCGGCGGCGCAATGGATCTCAAGGAAATCGCCGCTCTCCACAAGGGCGCGTGCCTTGTCGCGGTCGGCTCGGAAGGGGGAGACGAATGCGGTCAGCACGATCACGCCCGCATCCAGGAAAAGCTTGGCTACCTCACCGATGCGGCGGATGTTTTCTTCGCGGTCCGCATCGGAGAAACCGAGGTCTTTGCACAGGCCATGGCGCACGTTGTCGCCATCGAGCACGTAGGTCGCCAGACCGCGTTCGAACAGGGCGGCGTTGACCGCGTTGGCCAGGGTGCTCTTACCGGATCCGGATAGGCCGGTAAACCAGAGGATGGCGCTGCGGTGGCCGCGCTGTTCAGCCCGTCCCGAGCGGTCCACAGACGCCTGGTGCCAGGCGATGTTGGTGGAAGCCCCCTGGTTGGTGAGCTCTCCGTAGGTGGGGCTGGCGGGCATGGCCAAGACTCAAGACGGGCCGCATTCTCCCTCAGCCGCCGGCGCGCTTCGGGCGGTAGCCCTCCTGAGTCAGCAGTTCAAGGGCCAGGTCCACCTGGTCTCCCTGCAGTTCAATCACGCCGTCCTTGGCCGTGCCGCCGCTGCCGATCCGGGTCTTGAGCTTCTTCAGCAGAACCTTGATCCCCTTGCTGTCCAGCTCAAGTCCGCGGATCACCGTCACCGTTTTGCCACCTTTTCCGCCGCGGGTTGGCTGAACCCGAACGATCTGCTCCGTCTTAGGGGCTGGCTCCGCCGCTGTGGTGGGGCGCTGCAGGCTGTCGGCACTGCTGAATTCCTGCCAGCCGCCCTTCGGCATCACCGTTGTGCAATCCGCTTCATCCTGCCTGCGCCCTTGCTCACTACGCTGGCGCAACGCTCCAACGTGGATCCGTGACCAGCACCCTGCCCAACCCCAGCACTCCGGATCCCGCCAGCCTGCAGCCCTCCATGCGCCCTGGAGCCCATGGCCGCTTTGGACGCTTCGGTGGCCAGTACGTGCCAGAAACACTGATGCCCGCTCTGGCGGAACTGGAGCAAGCGGCTGCGCTGGCTTGGAAGGACCCCGCCTTCACCACCGAGCTCAATCACCTGCTCAAGAATTACGTCGGCCGAGCAACTCCGCTCTACGAGGCTGAACGACTGACGGCGCATTACCAACGTGACGATGGCGGGCCGCGCATCTGGCTCAAGCGTGAGGATCTGAATCACACCGGCGCCCACAAAATCAACAATGCGCTCGGCCAGGCTCTGCTTGCTCTGCGTATGGGCAAGAAGCGGATTATTGCCGAGACCGGAGCAGGTCAGCACGGTGTGGCGACAGCCACGGTGTGCGCCCGTTTTGGTCTGCAGTGCGTCATTTATATGGGGGCGGAAGACATGCGCCGCCAGGCGCTCAATGTGTTCAGGATGCGTTTGTTGGGTGCCACCGTTCAGCCGGTGACCGCTGGTACCGCAACGCTTAAAGATGCCACCAGTGAAGCGATCCGGGATTGGGTCACCAATGTGGAGACCACCCATTACATCCTGGGATCTGTCGCCGGGCCCCATCCCTATCCAATGCTGGTGCGGGACTTCCACGCCGTGATCGGTCAGGAGTCGCGACAGCAGTGCCATGAGGCCTTCGGGCGACTGCCTGATGTGCTGATGGCTTGCGTCGGTGGAGGTTCCAACGCCATGGGCCTGTTCCATCCGTTCGTGGAATGCACCGATGTGCGCTTGATCGGTGTGGAGGCTGCTGGAGATGGTGTGGCAACCGGGCGCCATGCCGCCACGATCACCGAGGGCCGTGCCGGGGTGCTTCACGGGGCGATGAGTTTGCTGTTGCAGGACGGTGACGGTCAGGTGATGGAGGCCCACTCCATTTCGGCCGGTCTCGATTACCCCGGAGTGGGGCCTGAACACAGTTATTTAAGAGAAATTGGCCGCGCCGAATATGCCGCGGTGACCGATCAGCAGGCCCTCGATGCTCTGCGTTTGGTCAGTGAACTGGAAGGAATCATCCCCGCGCTGGAAACGGCCCATGCCTTCGCCTGGCTGGAGCAGCTCTGCCCCACCCTTCCCCAGGGCACGGAAGTGGTGATCAACTGTTCGGGCCGGGGAGACAAGGATGTCAACACGGTGGCTGAAAAGTTGGGAGATCAGCTCAGTTGAGCAGCAGATCAAGATGCCTGGCCACCCGCTGCACGGCGGCTCGGGCGGTGGCATAGGCCATTCGCATCGGCCCCACTAGGGCCACCTGGCCGCAGCCCTCGCTTCCAACGCGATAAGGGGCCTGCACAACGGAACAGGCCTGTAATGCGCTCTGGGGATGTTCACTCCCGATCCATACCTTGGGTTGTTCGCTGGAATGCACCAATGCACCAGGTTGCTCATCGATCAGTTCCAGCAGGGGCCTGAGCTCGCTGCTGGTCTGAAACTCAGGCTCGGCAATCAATCGGGATAGGCCATGAACCACCAGGGGGCAATCCGGGGTGGTTGTGGGTTGTTCCAGAGCGCTTTTCAGGACACCACCGCTGCGTTGCAGTTGGGGGGGGAGTGCACCCCAGTTCAGGCCTCCTTCCTTCATCAACTGTTCTTCGGTCCAGCGCTCCATCGCCGCCAGTTCTTCAGCAGCCCCATGGGGCAGCCGCAGATTGAGGTGACTGGCGCGGCCGCTGTCGTCCACCAGCATCACAAGCAGTCTGTCGCCACTGGGAACGAGGCGGATGGCTTCCAGCTGCGCCTGAGGCTGCCGGGGCCGGCTGATCAGGCACATCAGGCCGGTGAAATCCGTCAGCCGTCTTGCCAGTTGCAGCAAAAGATCGTCGAGGGCGGCCCAGCGCAGGCTGAGTCCGGCCAGCTCCCGTTCGAGGTATTGCACCGCAACCCCCGGTTCCGGCAGCAGGTCGTCGACATAGAGGCGGTAGCCAAGGGCGCTGGGGATGCGACCGGCTGAGGTGTGCGGTTGGGTCAGCAGCCCCCGTTTCTCCAGCGCTCCCATGGCCGACCGCACCGTGGCCGAGCTGGCATCCATGCCGAAGCGCTGCACCAGGGTGCGGCTGCCCACCGGCTCCATCGTGTCCACGTAGTGATGCACCGTGGCCTGCAGCACCTGCTCTTGCCGGGAGGACAGGGGCTTCATCAGTAGCGGGGAACGCTCGGGTCCACCTGCAGGCTCCAGGCTTCAATTCCACCTTCAAGGTTCCACACCTCCAGGGACCGCCGCTGTTCCAACAGCCACAGCCCGAAGTGGAGGCTGCGCACGCCGGCATGGCAGAGCACCACCACAGCACGATCGTCCGGAAGCCGCCGGTCCAGATCCGGCAGCCAGGCCTCGGATCGGCTGAGCGGGAGGTGCAACACGGGTGCTGGGAAGGGGGCGATCTCCAGTTCTTGCTCCTCACGCACATCAACCAGCAGCGGATCCAACCGTTCCTCTTGCAGCCATTTCTGCAGCTCTGGAGCGCTGATCGACCGTGGATGAAGACCATTCATGGCGCCATTCTGCGGTGATGGACAAAGATGGCGTTATTCGACATCGCAGGCCCATGCAGGCCCGCTCTTTCATCACGGCGGTAGCTGCGGCCACCCTGTCTTTGTTGTTGCTGTTCGCTGGCCTGCTCTGGGGGATCGATCGCCGCAGCCCGGTCTCTTTGGTACGACAGCCATTAAACCTGCCGAGGGCCGCCCGCTTCGTTCCGCGGGATACCGCTTTGTCGCTGCATTGGCTCGCTGATCCGGCCCGTCTTCCCGCCTATGCCCAAGCGGTTGCACCAGCGAAGCAGCGGCGGGCTGCCCGGGATGGAGCCCGTCAGTGGCGCGATGGCGCCTTTGCCATGGCCGGCCTTGATTTTGATGTTGAGCTGGCCAGCTGGTTAGGGCCCGAACTGAGCCTGATCCTTCTCGATGCCGACGATGCACCGGGCTGGGTGCTGGCTCTCACCAGCCGCGATGATGATGGGGCTCGTCGCTTCCTGCAGCGGTTCTGGCAAACCCGCAGCCTTGCGGGGACCGATTTGCAGATCAGCAGTTACCGCGGCATGGGCTTGATCAGCGGTCGCGGTGCCCTGCTGGGTCGAGAGCCACAGCCCTTGGCGACGGCACTGATCGACGACGACATGCTGTTGCTCGGCTCAGGTCGCGGCGTGCTGGAGCGGGTGTTGGACGTGTCTCAGCTGCAGGAGCAGCATCAGCTTGCCGATGCGGATCTTCAGCGCCAGGTTGCCCGGCTCGGGGATGGTGCGGCCCTTCTCACAGCCTCACCGGAAGCCCTGACCAAGTGGTTCGACATGCCGGCCGATCTTGAGGGGCTGGATGGTCTCGTGGCTGCGTTGCAACCCCAGGAGTCTGATCTGGCCATCACGGGGCTGATGCGCTTTCGCAGCCAGGACGCCCTTGCGGCTTGGCCGGTGAAGGCTGATCTCGTGTCCGGCGCCGGTGGGCGTGCCGATCTGATGGGGCAGCTGCAGGACCCTGCTCGTCTGCTGGACCCAACCGAATCGCACCCACTGGCGCGTTGGCTAGGTCCGTTAATTGTCCGCCAGGTGGAGGATCAGTCGGCAGCCAAGGCACTCCTGGCTCTCTCCCACGGCCCTGTGCTCTGGCAGCAGCAGAAGGAGGGCTGGCTGCTGGCAACCCAGCGCCAGCAGCCGTCGCTGGAGAGCCTTGATCAACGTCTTGAGGAGAGTGGTCTGGCCCGCTCCGAGCTGGCTGGGGATGGAGAGACACTCCAGGTCTGGACACGCCTGGTGCGACAGAAGGGTCGTGGAGCTGGCCTTGGCGCTCAGTTGGCGGTGGCCCAGGCTCCGCCGACGGACCGTGACTGGTGGGGCAGCAGCCTTGCGGCTCTCGCCCTGCGCCGTGACACCAGGGCGCTGCAGCCGCGTTTGCAGCAGTGGCAGTGGCTGAGCAGCGATGCTGCTGAACCAGTTCAAGCGTTGACCCTTGGATCGCGCCCGGCCCGAGAACTGTTGTCGGGCTGGCGTCCCTGGACGTTGGTCCAGGCTCTGGCTGGGCAGCCGCTGCAGTCTCGCGTCCAGGGATTGAGCCTGGGGGTTGATGCCGATCGGCAGGATGACGACGGCATCATTCTTCCTCTGCATGCCCGACTCGAACTGGCTTGATCTCGTTCTGATCCGGCATGGCATTGCCGAGCCGCGCGTTCAGGGTCTGGACCATCCGGAACGCCCTCTTACTTCGCGGGGACGACAGCGGACCCATGCCGTGATGCAGGCTCTGTTGCGCCGCGGACTCGTTCTTGATCGTTTGATTTCCAGCCCTTACCTCAGGGCTCTGGAGACAGCACAACTGGCCGTGCAGGTCGGAATGGTGCCGCAGCTTGAGCGCGACGATCGGCTTCGTCCTGCCGGATCAGCGTTGGACTTGGTGCAACGGCTGCAGGGCCGGGTGGCCCTGGTGGGCCATGAACCGGATCTCAGCCAGCTCGCCTGCGAGCTGATCGGGCTTGCGCCAGGACGCATCCACCTGAAAAAAGCAGGCCTTTTGCTGTTGCACCGTTGCGACCACCGCTGGCAACTGCAGGCTCTGCTGCGGCCAGGCTTGCTGCTTCAGCAGCAGGTTTAGGTTGCAGGCAGTGACGAGGCGGTGGTGGCACAGCAGCAGCCAGGCGATCTGCGCCATGCGCGCACCGGAATCGAACTCCGCCCCGGGCTCGATGGTGTGCCGGCCACGCAATCGTCGATCTGCGATATCGATGGTGACCAGGGCCTGCTCACCTACCGCGGGTACCCCATGCAGGATCTGGCGGCCAACAGCAGTTTTCTGGAAACCGCCTATTTGCTGATCTGGGGTGAGCTGCCCAGCAGCGATCAGTTGGCTGATTTTGAGCATGCAGTGCAGATGCACCGCAGGGTCAGCTTCCGTGTTCGCGACATGATGAAGTGCTTTCCGGCCAGTGGCCACCCGATGGACGCACTGCAGTCCAGTGCGGCCTCCCTCGGACTGTTTTATTCCCGACGGGCCATCGATGACCCGCAATACATCTACGACGCGGTGGTGCGGCTGATTGCCAAGATCCCAACGATGGTTGCGGCATTCCAGCTGATCCGCAAGGGCCAAGACCCCATCCAGCCAAGGGACGACCTGGCTTACTCCGCCAACTTTCTCTACATGCTCACGGAGCGTGAACCGGATCCCTTAGCGGCGCGCATTTTTGATTGCTGCCTGATGCTGCATGCGGAACACAGCCTCAACGCCAGCACTTTCAGTGCCCGTGTCACTGCCAGCACCCTCACCGATCCGTACGCCGTGGTGGCGTCGGCTGTCGGCACCCTTGCCGGGCCTCTCCATGGCGGTGCCAATGAGGATGTGCTCGCCATGCTCGAGGAGGTGGGCAGCGCAGAAAATGCCGGCGCCTATCTGGATGAGGCGATGCAGGCCAAGCGCAAGGTGATGGGCTTCGGCCACCGGGAATACAAGGTGAAGGATCCGCGGGCGGTGATCCTCCAGGCCCTTGTTGAGGAGATGTTCGACCGCTTCGGTCACGATGACCTTTACGACGTTGCCAGGGCCATCGAACGAGAGGCGGAGTCGCGGCTGGGGCCCAAGGGCATCTATCCCAACGTGGATTTCTATTCCGGCCTTGTGTATCGCAAGCTGGGCATTCCCAGGGACCTTTTCACACCAGTGTTTGCCATCGCCAGGGTTGCCGGGTGGCTCGCCCACTGGAGGGAACAGCTCGGTGCTAATCGGATTTTCAGGCCCTCGCAGATCTATTCGGGTTCAGAGCCTCGCTCCTGGATGCCGATCGAGCAGCGCGTGACCACTCCGGCGGCTTAAGTTGCAGGCACTTCAGTCAACACAATGGTGAGTCCGGGACTGGACCTGGAATTGAGCTTCAGCCAGGCCTTGCAAGGCCTGGGCCTGTCTGCCGAGGCAGCTCGGTTGCTGTGGCTGCCCTTGCCGATGCTGCTGGTGTTGGTGGCCGCCGTCGTTGGCGTGCTGGTGTCTGTCTGGCTGGAGCGCAAAATCTCCGCGGCAGTGCAGCAGCGCATCGGTCCGGAATACGCCGGTGCTCTCGGCATTCTGCAGCCCCTGGCGGATGGTCTCAAGCTGTTGTTCAAGGAGGACATCATTCCGGCCAGGGCTGACAGCCTGTTGTTCACCCTGGGCCCGGTTCTGGTGGTGATTCCGGTGATCGTGTCCTGGCTGATCATTCCCTTCGGCCAGAACCTGCTCATCAGCAATGTGGGTGTTGGGATCTTCCTCTGGATCGCCTTCAGCAGCATTCAGCCCATCGGGCTGTTGATGAGCGGCTACGCCTCCAACAACAAGTATTCGCTTCTGGGTGGTCTCCGCGCGGCTGCACAGTCGATCAGCTACGAAATTCCGCTGGCCCTCGCCGTGCTGGCGATCGTGATGATGAGCAACTCGCTCAGCACCGTCGACATCGTCGACCAGCAGACCGGTGCTGGAATTCTCAGCTGGAACATCTGGCGGCAACCCGTCGGCTTCCTGATTTTCTGGATCTGTGCCCTGGCGGAGTGCGAGCGACTCCCTTTCGACCTTCCTGAAGCGGAAGAGGAACTGGTTGCCGGCTACCAGACCGAATACGCCGGAATGAAATTCGCCCTCTTTTACCTGGCGGGTTACATCAACCTGGTTCTGTCTGCGGTGCTGGTATCGGTCCTTTACCTGGGCGGCTGGGGATTCCCGATTCCGGTGGAGTGGCTGGCCGGCTGGCTTGGACAGCCCATCGATGCCCCTGTGGTGCAGGTCATCACCGGTTCAGTTGGCATCGTGATGACGGTGCTGAAGGCCTATCTGCTGGTTTTTGTGGCCATCCTTCTGCGCTGGACCACACCCCGGGTGCGGATTGACCAACTGCTTGATCTCGGCTGGAAGTTCCTCCTCCCACTGTCTCTGGTGAATCTTCTGGTGACCGCCGCCCTCAAGCTGGCCTTCCCCGTTGCCTTCGGAGGTTAGGTTTAAGTACCTAGGCTCTTGCTACGGCGTTCTCGTCTTCCCTTCCCAAGACCATGTTCGGATTCCTCAAACAGGTCGGCGACTACACCCGGGACGCGGTGGAAGCCGCCCGCAATCTGGCCCAGGGCTTCTCGGTCACCTTTGACCATATGAAGCGTCGTCCGGTGACGGTGCAGTATCCCTACGAGAAGCTGATCCCGTCGGAGCGTTACCGGGGGCGAATCCACTACGAATTCGATAAGTGCATCGCCTGTGAGGTGTGTGTGCGGGTCTGCCCCATCAACCTCCCGGTGGTCGACTATGTGATGAACAAGGCCACCAAGAAGAAGGAGCTGCGCAACTACTCCATCGACTTTGGTGTCTGCATCTTCTGCGGCAACTGTGTTGAGTACTGCCCCACGAATTGTCTGTCGATGACAGAGGAATATGAACTTGCTGCTTTTGATCGACACAGCCTCAACTACGACAATGTCGCCCTTGGTCGACTTCCCACCAGCGTGACCACTGATCCGGCCGTGCTGCCCCTCCGCGAGCTGGCTTACCTGCCTGCTGGCGAATTTGATCCCCATACCGTTGCCGCTGATCGGCCTCGAGCCGGTCAGCTCCCATCCCAGGTGCTCGAAACCCTCACCAAGTCTGCGGAGGACGCTTCGGCTTCTGAGGATGCGGGACAATCCAGTGAGTCGACCGCGGAGGAAGACGCATGACCATCGCGACCACCACAGAACTGATCTGTTTCCTGGTGCTGTCAGCTGTTGTTGTGCTGGGTGCTCTGGGTGTCGTACTGCTCAGCAACATCGTTTACTCAGCTTTTCTGTTGGGTGGTGTGTTCACCGCCGTGGCAGGCCTTTATCTGCTGCTGAATGCCAGTTTCGTTGCCGCCGCCCAGATCCTTGTTTACGTCGGTGCAATCAATGTTCTGATCCTGTTCGCCATCATGCTGGTGAACAAGAAGGAAGACCTCAAGGCCATCGCCAATTTGGGCGTTCGTCGGGCCGTTTCAGGAGCTGTTTGCCTGGGCCTGTTCGCTTTGCTCGTCCGCGTGGTCGTCACCACGCCATGGAACCTTCCTGGCCCTCCAGCTATTGGAGAAGAAGCCACGGCTCGGATTGGAGAGCACCTGTTCACCGACTACCTGTTGCCGTTTGAGCTTGCATCCGTTCTGCTGCTCATGGCCATGATCGGTGCGATCGTGCTCGCCCGTCGAGATGTGCTGGCGAAGGACGTGGTCACCGGTGAAACAGCTGATCAGGCTCTGATCGAAAAAGCCCGTACACCGCTTCTCTTAGAGCGTCGCTCCTCCTGATCTGCCCTGACTGATGACAAACCTTCTTTCCGGATTTCCTTCACTTCAGGCCTTTTTATTCCTGGCTGCGATGCTGTTCTGCATCGGAGTCTGGGGACTGATTAATAGCCGTAATGCGGTGAGAGTGTTGATGAGTATTGAACTGATGCTCAATGCAGTGAACATCAACCTGATGTCTTTTTCGTCCTACGTCGACGGTGATCTGATCCGTGGTCAGGTGTTCACCGTTTTTGTGATCACCGTGGCTGCTGCTGAGGCGGCTGTTGGTCTGGCGATTTTGCTGTCGCTTTATCGCAATCGAGTTACCGTCGATATGGAACAGTTCAACCTGCTCCGCTGGTAGTTCTTTTCGCCGGTCATGCGACTCGATCGGGTCTGGGTGATCTATCGGGCTGATAGCCAGCCGGCACAGCGTGAGGCCAGGCAATGCGCCCGTGAACTGCGCGCCCTGGGCTCCGACGTCACCACGGCGATGTCCGGTGCACGGGTTAATCCCTTTCCTGGTCTTCTGGCGACTCAGGAGCAGCTCCCCGATCTGGCAGTGGTGTTGGGGGGAGATGGAACCGTTCTCGGGGCCGCCCGTCATCTGGCAGTGCATGACATCCCACTCCTCAGCATCAATGTGGGAGGTCACCTGGGTTTCCTCAGCCACGATCGTCGCGTGTTGCGGGGTGCTGAGATCTGGCAGCGTCTGCTGGATGATCAATTCGCCATGGAACGTCGGATGATGTTGCAGGCCATGGTGGATCGTCGCAGTGCCGAAGAGCGCGCTGCGGCTCCTTTGTCGCCGCAGCAGCCGGAGCTTGAAGACGATGACGAGCATCACTGGGCCCTCAACGACATCTACCTGCGTGCTTATCGGGATGAGATTTCTCCGACCTGCACCCTGGAGCTTGAGATCGATGGTGAGGTTGTCGATCAGGTGCGGGGCGACGGCCTGATCCTGTCCACCCCAACAGGTTCAACCGGCTATGCCCTGGCGGCCGGTGGCCCGATCCTGCATCCCGGCATCGATGCCATCATTGTGGCCCCGATCTGTCCGATGAGCCTCTCGAGCCGCACTGTGGTGGTGCCGCCGCGGGCTCGGTTGGTGATCTGGCCTCTCGGAGCCGGAGATCACCGGGTGAAGTTGTGGAAGGACGGCGTCGGTTGCACCGTGCTGGAGCCCGGTGAATGCTGTGTGGTGCAGCAGGCTCGCCATCATGCCCAGATGGTGTTGCTCAACCAGAGCCCCTCGTACTACAGAACTCTGGCGACCAAGCTGCACTGGGCCGGCAGCCTCACGGCTGCGCAACCCTCCCATAACTGAGCCATGGCTCTCGAGATCGAACGTCGCTTTCTGATTGCGTCCGAAGGCTGGCGCAGTGTGGCGAGCATGTCTCGACCGTTGCGCCAGGCCTATCTCGCCGCCAGTGCCGATGGGGTGACGGTGCGGGTTCGTCTCGCTGGGGAGGATCAGGCATGGCTCACCCTCAAGGCGGCGGCGGATCGCTCGGGTCTTGTTCGCCACGAGTTCGAATACGCGATCCCCGTGAAGGATGCCGAGGCGCTCTGGTCTTTAGCGCCCCATCGCCTGGTTAAATCTCGCTATGTCCTCGATCTGGACGGTGGGGACTGGGTGGTGGATTGCTTCGAGGCGGATAACGCTCCGTTGCTGATTGCAGAAGTGGAGCTGCCTCAGGTGGACAGCCCTCTTCGTATCCCGGACTGGTGCGGCCAGGAGATCACCGGCGATGGCCGCTGGTCCAATGCGCAGCTGGCGCATCATCCGCTGCAGCAGTGGTCTGCTGCAGATCGTCGCCGCTTTGGCTTTCCCTGAAAGCCAAATCAGACTCCTGTGTCTATGAATGAGACAGAAGTCTGCTCGGGGTCTGATGGTTGCGCTGCGTGGTCATCGTCTCTCCCTGTTGCTGATTCTGTTCCCATTGCAGGTGTTGGCGGCACCGGCGCCTTCGACGTCCGTGGAGCGCTTGCTGAATCACGGGGCCTGCCCAGGTTGTGATCTGCGCCGTGCCGTGTTGACGGAGGCTCATCTGATTGGCGCCGATCTGCGGCAGGTTGATCTGCGTGAGGCAGATCTTCGCGGAGCAAACCTTGAGGGGGCCGATCTCAGTGGTGCCCAGCTGTCCGGCGCTGATCTGCGCGGGGCGACGCTGACCAATGCCGACCTGACGGGTGTGGATTTGCGCAGGGCTGATCTGCGCCGTGCCGTTGTGATCAATGCCTTTTCGCCCGACGTTCGAACGCAAGGCATTCGCTACGCAGGGGCCGACCTCACCGGTAGTGATCTGATCATTGGCGGCGACAATTGATCGCCGCCATCAGAGGGGGAGATCATCGTGGTTCTGATCTCCCAGGAACCAATCAGATGGGGCATGAGGAACGAAAGGAACGCCGCTGCCATCGAAGTTGAAGTCGTTGAGGCGGAAGCGAACGCCACCCACCCCTTCGTAGGGGTTGAAGTAAAAACCCAGGTCGTAGCTGCGGCGTTGCCAGCGCAGCTCGATGTTGGAGTTGATGACATCCCCGTAATAGCGGGAGCCAGGGTCGACATTCACATTCACCCCGGTGCTCAGAAGCAAAGGGCCGACGATCTGCTGGGTGATGCCGATGCCGACAGTTCCGAAGTCAACAACCCTGTCGAACTCGAAGGGGCTGGCACCATTGCGCAGCGTGCCGCCACCGATCAGCGAGATCTGGGTGAAGTCCAGAAAAGACTGACTGAAGGTTCCGAGGGTGAGGGTCGGACCGCCACTGAAGCTGAGGCTTTCCTGGTGATCGCTCGTTCCATAGATGGCTGCCGTGGCGTTGACATTGGTGTTGAGACTGAGGCCAGGGACCACGGCAACGGGTGAGTAGCGATAAGCAGCCAAGGGTGTGAGCTCCGCTGTCGAGCCGCTCCAGAGAGGGAAGGTGCTGGTTAAGGATCCGAACAGGCTGGCGCGGCCGGATTGCAGCAGGCCATCGCTGTCAAAACGATCGGATTTGTAGTCACCCATGGCGCCCCGCACGAGGTAGTTGTGGCGGGTGTTGCCCAGCTCCCATTCGCCGCGTTTCTCCCCATAGACGCCATAGGCGCCCTGAATGTCGGTGCTGCCAAGGGATCCGTTCCAGGTGCGGTACCGGTAGGCGCCGAAGAGGTTGGTTTTCACTTCCCCAAGACCTCCCAGTTCGAAATTGCGCCCGAAGGACGCCCAGTAGCGACTGTTGTCGAGGAAATCGACGCCACTGAAGCTGCTGATGTCGGCTTCGGCTCTCAGCCGGTAGTCGCCGTAGCGGCCCAGCAGCTTGGCTTCGAGGCCGAACAGATCGCCTGCGTCGTCGGGGCTGCTGCCGCTGCCGGCATCGATCGCCCTCTGCAGCATCAGCTGAGGTTCGAGCGCCAATTCCGTGGAATCACCAATCTTGATCGGTTTGAGGTTGCGCCCGATGAACAGACCGTCGCGATCGTCGTTGTCGATCCCCAGCACCCAGCGGTTTTCCACCTCTTCTTCCTTCTGGATCAGTTGACGACGGCTCACCGGAATCGGCAGCCGGTCCTCAACAATCAGGCTGTTGCGTCGCGCCGAAATCAAGACATCGCCGTTGGCCAAATCCCTGGCGATGACGCCCTCAGCGTCAATACGAGTTTGAGCGGGTGTGAACGGATCGTTGCTGAATCCCATCCGTTCAGCGCGCCAGCCATTGGCTTGCAATGTGATCCGATCAGCCTGCACGCGCCAGCGGCTGATGGTGCCGTTGATCAGCTGGGTGCTTCCCAGGCTCTTGAGCTGTGGAACTTTCACCACGCCGAAACGGTTTTCGTCCCGCACGCTGGAGTTCAGTCGTCGTACTGGGATTCCACTGCGACGTTCGATCGAGAATGTCCCTTTGAGATCAATGGATTCAATCCGTTGGTCGATTTTGGCGATGGCCTCGCTGCGGAGTTTCTGTTGCTCCGCAGGTGGCAGCGGTGATGTTGTGGCTGCATCTGGAGTGGCGACGTGGTTCACCGTTGTATCGCCGTCGCCCAGGGCCACCGATTCAAGTCGTTGCGGCAGCGATGTGGCGCGGACCCGCCGGTCGCGATCGGGATCGGGGCAACCGGCCGGGGGCGGCATCGTGATCGTTGTGTTCTGGTCTTGTTCGTGTCCCCAGCGGTAGCGCAGGCCCAGCAGGTAGGCGTTGCTGCCTTCGGTGACGCCGTTAAAGGTGCCGAAGGCTCCGGACCTGTGGTGGATGCGGCCCACCAGGGAGACATCGGGGGAAACGGCTGCTTCCACCTCAAAGCCCAGGTAATTCAGCAACTTGCTGTAGTTATCGCGGAATGTCTTTTCGTACAGGCTGACGTCCGAGTTGTAGCTGATGCCTTCAAGGAAACTGAAGCTCAGCCAGGGTTGAACCCACAGCCGGGCGCCGATGCCGACAACACCCTCAGCGAAGCTTTGGGATGGAAGATCGGCATAGGGGGTGTTCTGGTTGTATTCACCACCGCGTTGCTGTTGGGCGATGTGGCTGAACAAATCCGCCTCAAGTTCCAGGGATAGAGGACCGGCGCGCCAGATCCTTCGCTGCAGACCGACGCCCAGAACGGCTTCAGGTCGCATGTCCCCGTCAAACAAGAAGGTGTCGCCGAAAGCGGCATCAATCATCTGGCCGCCCCAAGCAGTGACCGACCAGGGATGGGGATGCCAGTCGGGAACCGGGGGCAGCAAAGGAGGGCATGCCAGTGGTTGTTGTTCCGCAGGGGCGGGCACAACAGGGGCTGACGGAATCTCCCCTGCCAGGTCAATCACGCCATAGACGTCATCGAGTTCCCCTTCCTGCAGCGCCAGGTTGTACCGCAGTGACGACGCCTGAAAGGACTGAGCTCCCCGGGTGACCCGTACAGCACCCCTCGCGTACAGGGTTTTGAAGTCGATATCGAATTCAACCCGGTCGGCTTGAAGCAGGGATGATCCGAGTTGAACGCTGACATCACCCTCCGCCACAGTGACGTTGCGACGGCTATCCAAAAACTGGCGATCGGCCCGCAGGTTCAGCCTCTCGGGAATCTCCAGTGCTTCAGGCGGCTCAGCAACAGCTGGTCGGCTCGCCCCTAGATCCACTGACCCTGCGATCAGCAGGCCTGCAAAGGCCAATGCGAGGCGAGTCGCCGCCAAAGATCTCAATCAGCAGCCAGGATCTTGGCAGCTGAAAAGCACGGATCAGCATGAGGCAGTCCAGTGTCTGGCGCGGTCTGCCTCAGCAACACGAGTCAGTCTTCGAGATCCTTCCGACTGGGGGTTCGACTGGGATCGCTCGCCAGAAAACCGAATATGAAAATTCCTAGAAAGAAGAAGACGACCGAGTAAACGGAGATCTTGAGGGCGAGCATGGAGACCGACCGTCGTCTGTGACTGCGACAGCATCCTATGGGGCATGACAGCGGTACATGGGGAAAGGACCCCCTGCAGGCCAGCCGAACGGCGTGGATTGAAACGTTTCGCAGTCGCACGCGCCGTGATCTAAGGCCCGCATGGCGCCGTTGTGGAACTCCGGAGCGGCAACGATTTGTTGAGGACAGCTGGGGAGCAACCCACCGCCCTGACTGGGCAGAGCGCGGTTTATTGATCTGGCCCCGGGGTCGTCAGTGGTTGCGTTTGGAGCAGCGATTGCATTGGCCTGAGGAGTGGCGGGATGGCGATGGCAGTCGGGTTCGGCTGTGTCTGAGTTGGTGGGCTGAAGCCGCCCGGCTCTGGGTGGATGGTGTTCTTGTTCACGAGGGAGATCTGTTCGATACCGCCTGTCGCTGGACACTTCCGGAGAGCTGCCGCACCGGTGCGGCGTTGGAGCTGCAGCTGGAGCTCTGCAGTCCGCTGCATGACGACGGCGCTCTGATCAGCAGCTCGCTGGATCGGGAACCCGGGCGGCCAGACCATGACCCGAATGGGATCCTGCTGCCGGAAGCTCTGGAGCTTCATCTCGCCGCCGGTGGTGAGCTTCCCGATGACTGGCAACAACTTGATCCCCTCGAAACGGCTGCTGTCGATGCCGTCTCCCAGCGGCTGGCCGCCGCGCCCGCTCCGCGGGGCGCGGTGCACTGGCTGGGCCACGCTCATCTCGACCTGGCCTGGCTCTGGCCGGTCGCGGACACGTGGCAAGCGGCTGAACGAACCTTCCGATCCGCCCTTGACCTGATGGAGCGCTGGCCGCAGCTCCGTTTCGCCCATTCCACTCCCGCTCTCTATGACTGGCTCCAACGGCATCGGCCGGAGCTGTTCGCCTCCATCCGCCGCGCCAGTCAAGCCGGCCGGTGGGAGCCGATCAACGGTCCCTGGGTCGAGAACGATTGTGTGCTGATCAGCACCGCGTCTCTCTGGCAGCAGTTCAGCGAGGGGCAGGCCCACAGCAACTGCACCTTCCCGGAATGGAATCACAATTTGGCCTGGCTGCCCGACAGCTTTGGTTTTTCCTCGGGCTTGCCCGCGGTGGCCAACCAGACCGGGGTGCGCTGGTTCTGCACCCACAAACTGGCCTGGAATGCATCCAATCCCTTTCCCCATCGCCTGTTCCGCTGGCGGGGAAGAGATGGATCTGAGCTGCTCAGCCTGATGCTTCCACCGATCGGTCGCCGTGGTGATCCTCTTGAGATGCTGCAGGAACAGCGTGCCTGGCGGGAGCAGACGGGTGTGGATGCGTCCCTCTGGATCCCCGGCGTGGGTGATCACGGCGGCGGACCGACCGAGGAAATGCTCGAACAGATGGCCTTGTGGCAGCCCGAACGTTTGGCGCTGCCACAGCAACCTGGATCACTGCGCAGCTACTTAGAGGCTCTCGAGCCGCTTGCTTCGACACTGCCGGTGTGGCGCGACGAGCTCTATCTCGAGCTGCACCGGGGATGTGCCACCAGCAGGCCGGATCAAAAGCGGCACAATCGCACCCTTGAACGGCTGCTGCGGGAACAGGACACCGTTGCCACGCTGTTGGGCTGGGTTGGGTTGCCAGCTGTTCCGGCGGAGTGGCGTCAGTTGTTGTTCCAACAATTCCACGACATCCTGCCCGGCACATCGATCCCAGAGGTGTTTGAACAGGCGGAGCCGGTTTGGCTCCGCGCCCGTCGTCAGGCCCGCAACGAACGCGATGCCGGCCTGGAACGTCTTTTCCCTGCAAAGCCAGGGCCTGCGCCAGATTTCATTCCCTGGCTCTGGATGGGCTTGCAGCCTCTGGCGCGTTGGTCGCCGCTGCTGCGCCTTCCTGACGGGTCATGGCATGTGGACGGTCGGCTGCTTCCGCAGCAGCCCTGTGGTTCCGGTGGAGTCTGGGTGCAGCTGCCAGCGCAGGACGGCATCAGTTGCGTCGCTTTGGACCCTTCTCCTTCTCGGATGCCTGAGCCATTGCGAGCGTCCCAATCGGAACCGCGGCGTCCTTTGCTGGTGCAGGCCCAGACCTCTGGAGGCTGGCGATTCAATAACGGTTTGTTGACCTGCCAAATCTGCCGAGATGGCCTGATGTCTCTGCAGGGTCCCGATGGCATTGAGCAGCTGTCAGGTCCGCTGCAATTGCGTCGCTATCGCGATCGAGGTGAATTCTGGGATGCCTGGGATCTGGCTGCCAACTACCGCGAGCAACCTCTGCCTCTGCAGTCACTGGGTCCTCCTGAGCTGCGTGAATCCGGCCCGTTGATGGTTCTTGTGGTGCAGCGGTTTCAGGTGGGGACCAGTGAGCTGCGTCTGGATCTGCGGCTCCGGGCTGACTGTCCCTGGATCGAGCTGGTGGCCAGTGTCAACTGGCAGCAGCGGCACGAATTGCTGCGACTGGAGGTACCACTGGCTCAAAAGGCTGTGCGACTGGCGGCTGACACCAGTGGCGGAGTGATCGAACGACCAGCTTTGCCGCAGACGCAGCGGGAGCGGGAACGCTGGGAGGTCCCTGTGATTTCGTGGTTTGCATCCCAGTCAGCGGCCCCAGGCGGAGGGTTGGCGGTGTTGCTTGACGGGCCCCAGGGCGTCGATGCTTCCTCCGTACGACTGGGGATGTCGCTCCTGCGGGGGGCGACTTGGCCTGATCCCTCGGGGGATCAGGGTCGCCATCGACTAAGGGTTGCCCTGCTCCCATTGCAGGGGGGATGGGCGCAAGCAGGGGTTCACCAGGCATCGATCGCCTTTCGCGAGCCGGGTTGGCACGGCCCCCTCCGTGGAGCAATGAGCCGCAGGTGGCTTCCGGCGCTTCCCACTCAACTCTGCCCCGTAGCCCTTCGTCCCGGGGCCAATGGAGCGAGATTGAGGTTGCTCAATCCAGGAGCGTCACGCTGCCGATGGCTTCCGGGCAATGGTTGGCAGCTGCGGCGCGATGGCGATCTGTCGGACGCTGTCGTACTAGATCCAGGCGAACTGGTCGAATTGCAGCTGCTTCAATCGTCGTGATCATCAAAGGGATCATCCAATCCCTTTGAAGGTGGACCGAACGACTGATAGACGCCAAATCCCGTCATACCAAACAAAACAGCAAGGACGCCGATGGCGACCGAAAGGGCAGGTGAGGTGGTTTCCATCACATCTCTCGACAGGATTAGCCCCTAAACCGGAGCTGGCCCCTACAGTACCCGGACTTCTCAACACCTGAGACCCAAGCGTCGTCATGGCTCAACGCACCCGTCTGGGAGACCTCCTCCGCCCTCTTAACTCCGAGTACGGCAAGGTTGTTCCTGGCTGGGGCACCACCCCTGTGATGGGCATCTTTATGGTGCTGTTCCTGGTGTTCCTGCTGGTCATCCTTCAGCTGTACAACAAGTCGTTGATCCTTGAAGGCATCAACGTGAATTGGAACGGTCTCGGCTGATCGCAATCCATGAATGTTTTCGGCGTCGGCCTCCCAGAAATGGCGGTGATCGGTGCCGTTGCATTGCTTGTGTTCGGTCCGAAGCGCCTTCCTGAACTTGGTCGCACCCTTGGCAAGACCTTGAAAGGGTTTCAATCCGCTTCGAAGGAATTTGAGCGGGAAATCAACAAAGCGATGGCTGAGCCCGAATCTCTGCCGGGCTCTGAGTCGATCGAAGACGACGAGACGACTTCCAGCGTCTGAACTTCAATGGCTGAGGGGCTGAAGATGGTTGTTGGTCTGGGCAATCCAGGCAGCAAGTACTCAGGTACACGACACAACATCGGCTTCATGGCCCTGGAGAGGATGGCCTCTTCAGCAGGGTTCACTTTTCGACAGCAAACCAAGCTGCATGGCCTTGCGGCAGAAACGGGAGTTGGTGATCAACGGCTGAGGCTGTTGATGCCGCAGACCTATATGAATGACAGCGGTCGTTCGATCCGAGCTGCCCTTGACTGGTACGGCTTTGCTCCAGAGCAGCTTCTGGTGTTGGTGGATGACATGGACATCCCCCTAGGCCGCCTGCGGCTACGGGCTCAAGGCGGTGCTGGAGGTCATAACGGTCTGCGCAGCACGATCCAGCACCTGGGATCTCAGGTGTTTCCCCGCCTGCGGATCGGAATCGGAGCTCCTGCTGAGAACCCCGAAGAACGTCGAGCAAAAACCGTTTCGCACGTGTTGGGTTCCTTCAGTCAATCTGAACAGACCAGTGTTGATGCGGTACTGGATGGCGTTTTAGAGGCTGTCGTTCGGATTCAGCGGCTGGGTCTGGATCGAGCCGGCAACTGGATCAACGGATTCCGTTACCCCGCAGAGGAATGACGCCACTGCCTTCCACGAGGGCCCATCTGCGTGTGGACCGGCAATGTTTCCGGAACCAGTTTCTGGAGGGGGAAGTGTCCGCCGGGGGATATGAGTGGACATTCCGCTGGGCCTTCGATCGTGGGGAGCTTCGCGTCGAACCCTCTCTGGGCCGCGCTCTGATCGAAGACGCTCTGCTGCGCTTTCTGGTGCGTGCGGATTACAAGCTGGAGCCCGGGGGTGATTACAACTTCACTGTTCGGGCTCGCTTCTGATCGGGGGTGCGTTGGTTGGCCAGCGGCAGGTGATGTTCAGAGACTGTTCGAGCATCACCAGAGCTGCCAGCGCATCCAGATCGCCAGGGGGCAGCAGCAAGCCACGGGGGATCCATCGTCTCCATCCCTGTGGTGGCCAGAGTTGCCAGTAGCGATCGCGGGCCCTCAGAGTTGTGCCCGTTTCATCCACAAGCTGCACTGATGCCAAGGTCTGCAAGCGATTCAGCCATTCGGCTGAGCTGGTTCCATCGCCCAGCAAGATGCGATCCACACCAGCGCTGTCGGTGCACCAGCTGCTGAGTAAGGCTTCCACGTCGGAAGCGAGCCGAACGCCCCCTTCCACAACCAGCGATTGATTCACGTCCACCAGCACCAGACCGCATTTGGATCGCCCAGGATCCACGGCGACAACACGGGTCATGGTGAAGATCGAATCCTCACCATCACCGGATCGGCTGTATCCGATGCACGCAGGGCGACCACAGACAACTTCACCACGGTGTTCCCGGGGCGTTCCAGCAGTGAAAGACCAAGTTGGTTCACGGCATTGCCGTCGAACTGAAGCCCCTTGGTGAGCGACCCACGACGTTGCACCTCGGCGAATGCTGAAGCCAGCAAGAGATTGAGGCGGTTACGAATGGCCTCCGAACTCGTTTCGTTTGACTGCAGCTGAGTGGTGGCGAGCACGTCATCGGTCTTGGCGATGGTGCGGTTGGCACGAACATCGGGAAATCCGTAAACCACCGATTCCCCTCGCAGCACGTTCCCGGCGGAGCGGATGGAGATCACCCAAGTGCCTCTTTCCTGGATGGACTGCTGCAGTCGTTCCACATCTCCTCGGGGCACCAGGAGGATCTGGCGTTTGGGGGGTTCGCCTGGGCGGACACGGCCGAAGGCCTTGAGATTGGCCTCCTGCAGGAGTTTGTCGACGACTGCTTTGGCCTGATCGGGCCGATCCAGACGAACGGTGGCGGTGGCCAGGTCCTCCCCGCTTTGCAGCACGACGGAACCCCTGCGCAGGGCCAGCAGGTTCTGCTCGAGGGAGGCCAGCTCCTGCTCACCTGCCTGGATTCTGTTGCGCACACTGCGCAGCTCCTGGCCCGTGCGTTGAATATCGGCATCGCGCGCCTGAACATCCCGTGTCAGTCGTTCGCGCTCCTGCTCCAGTTTTTGCTTCTGCTTCCGCAGCGGTTCCAGTTCCTCCGCTTCGATGCGTTGAATCGTTGCCCGCGCGCTCTGTCGCTCGGCCTCGGCGGCATCCAGGTTTTTGCGACTCTCCCTCAACCGTTCCTGAAGGGCATCGAGCTCAAACAGGCCAACGCGCAGCTGGCGGCTGACCAGCAGCAATAGTCCAAGGGAGAGGGCGCTGATCAGGCTGCCGGTCAGCACGGTGATGACAACAGCGGTGCGCCGGGGCCTCAGGTTGAACAAGCTGAGGCGTGCTTTGCCAACACGGCTGCCAAGCCGATCCCCAAGGGTGGAGAGGATTCCACCGAGGACCAGCAGCGCCAGAATCAGCAGCCAACCGCTCATCAGCCGCCACTCCAGGTGCTGACGTCAGCTGAACCGTTTGGCCAGGGCGATTGGGTCGAGAACGGTGATCTTCTTGCGGTCAATCTGAACAAGACCTGATTGGCGCAAGTCTCCCAGCAAACGGGTAATGGTGACCCGCGTCGAGCCGATGGCTTCCGCGATGGCTTGGTGTGACAGACGGAGATCGATGGTGATGCCAAGTTCATCCGGAACACCGAAATCGCGGCAGAGCACCAGGAGGAAACTGACCAGACGGGATGACATGTCCCGATGCGTCAGGGTCTCAATCATCGTTTCGGTCTGAAGGATTCTGCTCGAGAGACCCTGCAGCAGCCGCAGGCCCACGGTCGTGTCGGCCTCAATGGCGGTGCGTACGGATGCTGCGGGAGCGGTGACCATTTCCACCCGCGTGAAGGCGACTGCGTGGTAAAAACGATCGGATCGATGGCCGGTCAGTAGGGACAAAACCCCGAAAAGACTGTTCTCCCGAAGCAGGGCCACGGTGATTTCTTCACCTGATTCGTAAACCCGCGAGAGGCGAACAGCCCCACGACGGATCAGATAGACCCGCTCAGCTGGATCACCAGGAAAGAAGATCGTCTTGTTGCGATCCACCATCTCCGTGCTGGCACCGTCCAGATCACGGATCACATCAAGCAGCGAACGAACCCGCTCAGGTTGTGCGTTCGTCGCCGCAACCTGGGGGGCATAACGGCTGAAACCACTGCTGCTCACCATGGTTTCTGTGCTGATGCTAAGAAGTTACGGATGAGTCATGTCTACCCATGTAGCCGTTATTACGGAACCTGAGTCCTCTGGGTCAGAGCGTCCCTTTGGGATTGCATCAGTTCCTGCACACCAGGCTCCGCCAGGTTGAGCAGATCGTTCAGCTGTTGGCGGCTGAAGGCTTCCCCCTCGGCTGTCCCCTGAATCTCCAGTAGGCGGCCGTCGCCGGCGATGACGACATTGAGATCCACCTCAGCTCGGCTGTCTTCGCTGTAGTCCAGATCCAGCAGCGGGATACCGTTCACCAGGCCAACGGATACTGCCGCCAGTTGGTCACGGATCGGATCGGCACTGATCAGACCGCGAGCTTGCAGCGTGTCACAGGCTTGACGCAGCGCCAGCCAGGCTCCGGTCACGGCGGCTGTGCGCGTGCCAGCGTCAGCCTGAACCACGTCACAGTCGATCAGCAGAGTCCGCTCACCGAGGGCTTCCAGATCGATCACGGCTCGCAGACTGCGACCGATCAATCGCTGAATCTCCTGGGTGCGCCCCGACAGTTTCATCAGTTCGCGACGCTGTCTCTCGGGTGTTGAGCCAGGCAGCAATCGATATTCGGCACTCAGCCAACCCTTGCCTTCACCCTTGCGCCAGCGGGGAACGCCCTCCTCCAGCGAGACACTGCACAGCACTGCCGTGCGGCCGGTGCGAACGATCAAGGAACTGAGGGCAAAACCCATCGGATCCCACTCCACACGGAATGACCGAAGCGATCGAGCCTCTCTGCCGTCATTCCGCAGCGTTGGTGACGAGGACATCGCATTGGAGTGATTTCCACAAGTTTGACAGGCGGTCCAGGGCTTTAAAGGATTGCCACACCATGGATAGTGTGCGGATTCTTGATTTCGGCTTCACCACCGCTACATTCGAGGTGTACCGGGTTGCCCCGGCTGAACGGAATCTTGATGACCGCAAGCCTGACCTCGCATCAATCCCCCCAGGGTTCGTTCGGTCAGGATCACCGTGCGCTTCAGCGGGCTGGTCTGCGCCCTTTGGTCCCAGCGCGGCCTCCACTGCATCTGGTGGAGACCGAAGGGCAGCTTCAGATTCATACCGCCTCCTTCCGAGGCAGTTTTTCGAATGTTCTCAGTCAGGCAGTGCGTTCGGCTGGTCTGGGTAGCCGTGTGGTGATCGCCCAGTTCCTCAAGGGAGGTGTTCGGCAGGGCCCTGAGGGTGAAGTCCAGCTCTGTGGACGACTCAGCTGGCTTCGTCCGGATGTTGCAGCTTGTGTTTCAGAACCAGATCAGTTGGACACCGCTGCTGCGGTCAATGCCATCTGGCAAATCTGCAGTCACCATCTCCGCAGTGGCGAAGTTGATCAACTGGTTCTTGATGAAGTTGGCCTGGCAGTGGCTCTTGGATACATCTCCGAAGATGATGTGCTGTCGTCACTTCAGCAGCGTTCCACAGCACTAGATGTGATCATCACTGGGCCTTCCATCCCGCCCAGCGTGATGGCCATGGCCGATCAGGTCACCCAATTGCGTCGAGGATTCTGAATGCTCAAGAACGACCGCTGGATCACTGAGCAGGCTGCCCAGGGCATGCTCGAGCCGTTTCAGAGCGGTCTGGTTCGCCATCTGGAACCAGAGCATCAGCAACGTCCGGTGCTCAGTTTCGGATGTTCGTCCTATGGCTATGACCTGCGCCTTTCACCGCAGGAATTTCTGATTTTTCGCCATGTTCCGGGAACCGTGATGAATCCCAAGCGGTTCAATCCGGCCAACCTTGAACCAACTCCTCTTCATGAGGATGAGGATGGTCGCTATTTCATTCTTCCAGCGCATTCCTATGGGTTGGGTGTTGCCCTTGAGAAGATGCGGGTCCCACCGAATATCACGGTGATTTGCCTCGGCAAGAGCACCTATGCCCGCCTGGGCATCATCGTGAACACCACACCGGCTGAAGCCAGCTGGGAGGGGCATCTGACTCTCGAATTCAGTAACAGTTCCGGTGCGGACTGTCGGATCTACGCCGATGAAGGCATTTGTCAGTTGCTGTTCTTCGAGGGTGATCCCTGCGAAACCACCTACAGCGATCGCCAAGGCAAATACCAACATCAACCCGAGCGCGTCACTCTGGCGAAGGTCTAAACCCCCTCCGGATCAGGGGGCGAGCCTGGCTTTATGGAGCCGATTTTTTTCATACCAGGCTGCAAATGCCGGTGCCCACTCCACCATGTGCGGCCACATCAGATCGCAGAGTTGTCGGATCTCGAGCTGGGCATCCTGTTTGGCTCGAAGATCCATGAAATGCAGAAATGCCCGCAAGCTGAAGCTCGCGATGAAGTGCTGGCGGTAATCGAAGGGAAGAATCCCACGGGCATGTTCTTCCGAGAAACCTGAGCGCAGCAGATCGCGATAGCGTTCGGCTGATCGTTGACAAAGCTCGAGGTCAATCGAGCGTTGTTCTTCGGTGTAGGTGTATTTGTTGCCGATTCGGGCCCTGTATTCACCCACCGGACGCAGGTAGAACACCTCCTCAAGATCGAGCGCCCCATCGGCGGCACGGCAGATGCGTTCACCGGTGTATCGCATGGACTGCACATCGAAGCTGACGCCGACTCGGTGGGTTCGGGCTTGCTGCATCACGGAATGGGGGAACCAGCCCACATTCAGCATGATCTGGGCATGTTCAAAGGGGCCG
This sequence comes from uncultured Synechococcus sp., assembly GCA_913042965.1. Lineage (GTDB taxonomy): Bacteria > Cyanobacteriota > Cyanobacteriia > PCC-6307 > Cyanobiaceae > Parasynechococcus. The sequence goes on along the minus strand of CAJWLE010000002.1, from coordinate 4,693 downwards.
AAATGGCCCCGATCCCCCGCGACAAGGCGTTTGATGCAGATTTCCCCAGCACGCGTCTCATCGGGCCAGTTCTCACGGTCCCCGGCGACGAAATCTTCGCTGTAGTCCTGATGCATGGCCGCGTAAACGCATTGCTGCGGGTTTGGCGTTGCAGAAATCAGGTCAACCCTGAAGCGGTCCATGGATGACAGCCGTTATCCAGCAGAAACTAGCCGTGGCTGCGTGGCCCTGCTCCCAGTCCGGAGGCGACAGTGTCAGCGGTTCGAAGACTGCTCGGGCCAACCCCCTGAAGCTGCGGCAGAGGTTCGCCATTAATCAGGGAGGCCGCGAGCTGCTTGAGCTCCTGTTCGCGACGCAGGCCCACCGAACGACCCACAGATTGGCCCTCGGCATTAAACAGATTCAGCTGGGGGATGCCGTTGACGTCGTAGCGATCCACCAGGTCCTGCCAGCGTGGATTGTCGACATTCACCATCACGACATCCAGCCGGTTGGCCTGAGCTTGCTCAAGCTGCAACATCGCCGGTGCCATTTCACGGCACACCTGGCACCAATCGGCATAGAACTCGATGATGGTTGGCCTGCCATTGCTGAGGGCCACCTCGGGTTCAAGGGACCGCCGGGCGAGCTGATCCAGAGGAGAACCGCTCTGTAGACCACCGCGAGCCAGGGTGAGTCCAATCGCCAGCGCTACTGCAGCGATCACCAGCACTGTTCGTTGAACTGGTCCCAGCAGAGACGATTGGGGACTGCCGGTCATGCTCCAAGCACCTTTGTCAGCACTCTGACAGTCCTGCCTGGACGATGCGGCTAGCGTTCTCCCATGGGACTGATGCGCTGGTTCAGCCTGCCGCTGCGGGCGCCTCTGTTAATCCTTCTGTTCGGCGTTTCTGCCGTGATGGGCCATCAATGGACCCTCCTTGCACCCCGGTTCAGTGCCTCCAGCGGTCTCCCTTTGCCGCTGTTGTTCGGCCTGGAGGTTGTGCAGCTGTTGCTGGTGTTGATTCTCTGCACCATGCCGGATCTGCTGATGCGACGTATCTCGATGCTGATGGCTTCCAGTCGCTCGATGACACTTCTGGTCACGCTGCTGTTGGTGGTTGGCGCCGGTATTTATCTCCTGCGGCTCAATGTGCTGAGCGACATGCTCATCATCGCTTCAGCGCTGTTGCTCGCCAGGTTGGATCTGGTTCGTATTGGCCTGGACGCGACACCTGTGACGTCAATTCTCCTGCTGGGAAGCCTGCTGTTCGGTGGTGTCGTTCTCGGTCATTCCCTCCCCCATCCCGGTTACGTCGTGGTCACACTTCCAGGGTGATGGGTCCGAATAACTGAGCAGGTTGTCCAGAACTTTTTTGGTGTAGTAACGGGTTTCCGGATAGGGAATCCGTTCCACCCACAGTTCGATCGCTTCGTCCTCCCGCGGTTGTGGCCAGTTCGCCACGGTTGTTGGGCCTGCGTTGTAGCTGGCGATGCTGAGGTAAGGATCCCCATCCCAGAACTCCAGAAGCTCCACCAGGTAGGCCGCTCCTAGAGGAATGTTGACGGCTGCCGTCATCAGGTCGGCCTGGCTGAGTGGCTGTTCGCTCAGCGAGGTGGCTGTTGATGGCATCAGTTGCATGAGGCCAACCGCTCCAGCGCTGGATCGGATGGTGGCTGAGAAACGCGATTCCTGTTTGGCGATGGCCAGCAGCAGTTCCGGGCGGATCCTTTCCCGTTTCGACGCTTCCTGGATGATTGGGAGATAGGCCATCAGGTTCTGGCTGCGATGCAGCTCGCGCCGTTGGTTGCAGCTCGGTGCGGCCCAGCGAACGTTCAACCGCCACAGCTGATCGAGGCCATTCCATGGATCGTCGACGCCGAGCCTCAGTCGTCCCTCCACCAGTTGTTCTTCTGGTTTCAATTGACGACCCCTGGGCCGCCGCTGCAACCATGCATCCCAAGCCAGGTCGTTCAGCCCCAGCCTCCACAACGCGTCAACATCGTTGAAACCACTGTGGAGTGGCGACCAATCCGACTCCAGGTTTGTTTGTCCGCCGCCGCGAAGATCGAGCGATTCGGCGCCCTGCATCCTGGTTGCCGCTCGCCAGCGGTAATAACCGGGGGGGTGGTGCGCCAGGAGGGTCTGCCAATGCCGCTGGGCTTCGGCTGTTTGGCCCAGCTCGGATTCACTGAAGCCGAGCCAGAAGAGTCGCCGCGCCTCCAGAGGCGCCGGCAGGCTATTGAGTGGCAGCGCTTCAAGCAACTCCCTGGCTTGCTCCCAGCGCTCGTTAATCAGTGCATGTCGCGCTTCATCCCATTGCAGTTGCCAGCTGTCTCTGTCTCCTGGCCACTTCTCCAGCACGTTCAGAGTTCCCCGCCCGCCGTTGAGCCGTGCCTTGGCCGCGGCCACAGCGGCGGACCGTTCAGCCAGGGCGCTTGGGATTGCCTCCACGATGGCTGAATCGGGAGTTAGGGGAGCCATCAGCAGTCGTACGGCCTCCTCACTGGCGGAGTGTTCAGGTTGCTCCTGGGCGATCCGCAGCAGAAGGGCTTCGCCCGCCCGACGTTGATCAGCGTCTCCCATGAGAAGGGCTCGGCCCACGGCCAGGGCTGTTTCAGCGGATGCAACGGCGCCGCGCAGACATAACTCCGCTTCATGTCCACGTCCCAGCATCCCCAGGGCCCAAGCCAGTTGTTGCCGATCAGCGAGCGATGGCGAATCCATCTCACAGGCCTGACGGATTCTTTCCGGGGCTCCCGTCCAGCGCCAGCCCCAACGCGCCAGATGCAGCCCCCCCTGGTGGCTGGCTGAGTCGACGGGTTCCATGGCCACTGCTGTTGCCAGCGCAGCCGGGTGGCCGGGTTGCAGCGCCAGCAACTCCTGATGTCGTTCGGGGAAGCGTTGTCGGGCCCGGGCGCTGGATGGTTCCTGCGGGAAGCGATGCAGCAGCAAACGCCAGAGGGCATCCGCCCTGGTCCTGGCTCCTTTTGCCTCAGCAGCCTCTGCTTCAAGCAGGAGACTCACCGCTGCAAGAGAATCGTCGCCCCAGCCTTGTCCCTTGATTTCATGGCCGCTGTTGGCCATCAGCAGGGCAGCCCGGCGCCGCTGGTCCGGGTCCGGGGACCATCGGTACACAGTCCAAAGCTCCGTGGCGGGAACAGCCGGTGTCAGTACACGGCGGTTGGAGCGCAACAGGATTTGCCCGGCGCTGGCTGCCAAGAGACTGATTCCCGCTGTGGTCAGCAGCAGCCATGCAGCGGACCGGGGAGCAGAGCCCAAACCATCAACAGAATTCTCCTCATTCTGAAGCTCTGGCCGTAATCTTCGGGCCACGAAGCAGAACGATGGTTCACAGCGCCATGCCACCCATTGGACCCAGCCTTGGCGCTGCTGTTCCCGGTTTCGGCACCGATGGCATTCGTGGTCATGCAGGAACCGTGCTGACGCCAGCGCTCTGCCTGCAGGTGGGCTACTGGATGGGTCAGGTGCTCAAGCGGGAAGGACCTGTCCTGATTGGAATGGACTCCCGCAGCAGCGGCAGCATGCTGGTTGCGGCTCTGACCGCTGGTCTGACGGCTAGCGGTCGCGACGTGTGGACGCTTGGCCTGTGCGCCACGCCAGCCGTACCCCTGTTGATTCGCAAGGTTGGTGCCGCAGGGGGCCTGATGGTGTCGGCCAGCCACAATCCGCCGGAGGACAACGGCATCAAGGTGTTCGGTGCGGATGGCACCAAATTGCATCCCGACCGCCAGGCCAAAATTGAGGCAGGACTGCGGGGCGATCTTGAGCATCAACCCGTTGCTCGCTGCGGTCTGAGCGTTCAGCGGGACGATCTGCTGGAGACCTATCAGGAGGCCTTGATGGCTTCCGTGGGCAATCTGCGGCTGGATGGCGTTCCAATCGTGCTGGATCTGTGCTGGGGATCGGCGACGGCCAGTGCTGCCAAGGCCTTTGTTGCTCTCGGCGCTGACCTGACGGTGCTGCATGGGCAGCCCGATGGCGAGCGAATCAATGTGGACTGTGGATCCACCCAGCTGGCGCCATTGAGTCAGGCGGTGCTCCAACGCGGAGCTGCCATGGGATTTGCGTTTGATGGCGATGCCGACCGGATGCTGGCGGTGGATTCCCGTGGTCGGGTGGTCGATGGCGACCATGTTCTTTTTCTATGGGGGTCCGTGCTCCAGGAGCGTCAGGCCCTCCCGGATCAGCGTCTGGTTGCAACGGTGATGTCCAACCTCGGTTTTGAGCGGGCATGGGAGCGCAGGGGTGGTGTGCTGGAACGCACTCCCGTTGGCGATCAGCATGTTCATGCGGCGATGGTGGCCAATGGTGCGGCCCTCGGCGGTGAACAGTCCGGTCACATCCTTTCCGCGTCCCATGGACTCTGTGGCGATGGGGTGCTCACAGCGCTGCAGCTCGCAACCCTCTGCCACAGCCAGGGAATCAGCCTCGATGGCTGGATGGATTGCAGCTTTAAGGCTTATCCCCAGAAGCTTGTGAATGTCACGGTTCCTGACCGGGCTCGTCGCAAGGGCTGGACCAGTTGTGAGCCCCTCGCTGAGGCCGTCCAGTCCGCGGAAACCAGCATGGGGGAATCCGGTCGTGTCCTCGTTCGTGCCAGCGGTACCGAGCCGGTGTTGCGGGTCATGGTCGAAGCGGAGCGCCAGGAGGTGGTGGATCACTGGACCGGCCAGCTGGCATCCCTGGCCG
>CAJWLE010000001.1:0-34638 GCA_913042965.1 uncultured Synechococcus sp. | reverse complement strand
AGTCGTAGGGCAGGTCGTTGGCTTCAGCGACCCGTCTCCAGACGTCGATGCTGATCCCGCTTAAGCCATCTCCAACGGGATCTTGAATGACAAACGGCGCTGATCCACTGACACCCACCCGCAGGGTGCGAGCCACCGTCGGCTCTCCCAGGCAAGCAACCAGGGCAATCAGTCCGGTGATGATCAGGGACCGTCGGTTGATCAACCAGTGGTAGTGACGGATCAACGCTGCTCCAGTCGTTTGACGATCACGCTCATTGCCACGAGCGATCCTGCCAGGGCGATCAGCAGGGCAAGGGTCATGGGGTCCTATCGGCGGTGCGGTACCGCCAGATTGGCATTCAAATCTTTAAGCAGCCAGTCCGCCACTTCCATGCGGAGGGCATAAGCGCACTCGAAACGCTGCTGTTGCTCAAGGGTGCTGAGTCGTTGTTCCAGCCATCTCAGTGTTTCCTGCGGCAGCTGGTTTGCTTGCTGAAAACGCGTCACAATGCCCCCTGATGGATGACGCCAGCGTGATCTCTGGACGCTCTGTTGCGATGCAGCCAGGACGACACAATCCGGAATTGCTGCCTTGATGGATGGGGTCGACTGGATCTGGCGTGAGGAAACTCTGCGCTTTCTTCCCCAGCGCGCGGTGTGGAGAGAGGCCGGTCGCCAACTCATGCTGGCTGATCTGCACCTCGGCAAGGCCGAAGCCTTCCAGGCCCATGGCATCCCCCTGCCGAGTGATGGTGATCGCGGCACGTTGAACCCGCTGCTGGACCTTTGCCACGCCTGGGCTCCGGACCAGTTGTTGTTGCTGGGTGATCTGATCCATGCCCGCGAGGGCCTATCCCCAGCATTGCGTCAGACCCTGCTTCATCTCCATGAGCTCTGCGATTGCGAGGTGGTGCTGATCGGTGGCAACCACGACCGGCACAGCTGGATCGAAGGGCTTCCGCAGCACCCGTCGCGGCAGCTGGGTTCCCTCTGGTTGAGTCACATCCCGGAACGCGCCCCGCTCCCAGGCCTTCTCAACATCTGTGGTCATCTGCATCCGATGACGCGACTGCGCAGCCGGGCGGATCGATTGCGGTTGCCTTGTTTTGCTTTTGATCCAGCTGCCGATCGTCTGGTCGTGCCGGCCTTTGGGCAGTTGACGGGAGGCCATGACTGCGGCGACGGTTATGCGCAATGGCTTGTGGCTGACGGCGCCATCGTTCCTTGGTTCGACCCCCGCGATCAAAAACAGGAGCGTCGCGCGGCATGACACGGCGGCCATCTGCCCCCACCCGCCGCGGAGCCCGGCGTCCACGCCCTTGGATCACGCGTCTGATGCGGAAACGCTGGGCGCTGCTGCTGTCTCCCTTTGTGGTGGTGGGAGGGTTGATTGCGATTGCCCCCGCACCGCCGCCACCCCCGCAGACGGCGGACCCTCGGTTGGACAACGCCTTCCGTCGGGATGGCGAACCGTTCCACTACATCCCCGATGACGAGGTGTACGCCCTTGATCTGGATCCGCGCCAGGTGCGCTTCGGGCTGCTGGAGGGTTGGGATCGAGAACTCGATGCTTATCAGGACAGTGCCGCCCTCGCCTATGTGTCCGGTCCGATGTACGAGCGGCATGTGGACAGTGCCGGACGCGAAATCACTGTTCCTCTGGGAGATCTCAAATTCGGCCGTCGCGTCTGGAAAGGACGTAACCGAACGGCGTCTCGTCAACGGGCTTTCATTGGTGTTCGTCACGACGGCAGCATCGATTTCGGCTACGGCGAGCTGACGGATGCACAGACCCGTCGCTACGACACCTTCATCGGCGGGCTCCACAGTCTTTACAACGATCTCGAGGATCCGCCAGAGAGCTACAAGGGGGCTTACAGCATCAGCATGGGGCAGCGGATTCGCTATTACCTGCCCCGCATCCGCATGGTGATGGGCCTCCGGAATGACGGCCATCTGGAGGTGTTGATGAGTCGAGATGGCCTCACCCTTGAGCAAACCAAGGATCTGGCCCGACGTCGTGGCTATCTGGCTGCTTACATGCCAGATCACGCATCAAAAAGCCGCTTCATCATCCCCGGCGTGAAGGGTTTCACGGAAGAGGACGCCAACTGGATCAGCGGTGGTGCCACCAGCTTCGTGCATGTGCCGTACATGCTTCGGCTCAGCCCGCGGAAACGTCCGCTGCGAGGCGACCTCATGGCTGGATTGACCCCGAAATTGACCGGTGATCAAAGCTGTGATGGCCCGGTGGATTGTTCGGTCGCCTTCGGTCAACACCTGGCGGACCGGGCTCTGGCTGGGCTGAATCGGGTGATGGAGCAGGGGGTGGAACCACTGGCTCGACTGATCTGGGCTCCCTCCCCATCGAAGACTTCAGATCCGGTTCAGACGCCTGGGTCGCCGCTGGCTCCAGATCGGACACAGCCAGCCACCAGCGACCGAGCCCCGTTGCGTGAGCCGCCCATCACCGCCGATCCAATCGTGCTGCAGGAGCCGGTGATTCGCATGGCTCCCGAAGAGCCCGATGATCCTGTGCTCCCCCAGGATATTGACGATCCCCTGCCGCGCGCCTTTGAGCCGGTGATTCCTTTGCCACCGGATCTGCCGCCGCCTTTGCTGCTCGATCCACTGCTCGATCCGACGTCTGATCCGGACCAGATCGGTCTGGATCAAGCACCGCCACCACCTCTGCTGCCACCCTTGCCCCCGGCCTCGAGGTCTGACCAGTCGCAGTTGTTCGACGTCCCCGATTCCTTCGAGCCTCAGCCTTCCTTTTCCAATCTCCCCTGAGATGAGCGACGACACCACCCAGACGCATCCGCTCTATGCCTCCGATCGAGATCAGGTGGATGCCCTGCTGGCGCATCAGGGCGACCCGGGGCCGGATCAGCTCACCACGGCGGCACGACTGGTGATGCGATACGGCGATTTTCCCGGCGCCGACGACATCAAAGCCGACATCCAGAAGGCCGTTTCTGCCTGGGGGCTCGATCGAGATGGCCTGAATGCCAAGTGCCGCGAAATCTGGATCAGTGGATGGCGCCCAGGGATGCAGGCGGAGGGTGAGGTCGGTTCGGGGGCTGATGTGGATGATCGGGATGGCTGAGTCAGCATGACGATGTCTTTTCCCCGCCTGCCATGGCTCCCGACCATGCCGATCCCGACCATGCCGACGTTCGGCAATCTCTTCAGATTTTATTGACGGCGGTTGCAGGCCCCAACTACTCGAGAGCGCTCCAACAGGGTGAATTGTCTCAGCAGCTGGATCGCTGTATCGACTGGGTCAAGGCGGAAGCATCGGAAGCGTCGTCGTTGATTGAATCCTGCGTTCCCCACGGCAAGCCCATGCTGGCTCAGGCTCAGAGGCGCCTGGAAGCTCTGGAGTCGCTTCGAATCCTGGATCAATTGCGCGGGGCATACTTCGACAATCCCTCTTAACGCTTTCTTCCTTGCCAATGCCGACCATTCATGAGTAGTACAGGTGAACTGCTATGGATGCGCGGATGTCTGTCGATCATTCCCTGGTGCGACCCAAGGGGGTTCAGCCACTGTTCCTGAGTGTGCGTGCGGGCATGACCGTGATCATTGGCAATGACAACAGTGATGACTGGTGGATGGCCGATGTGCTCCACGTGGATGGTGGGGCCCGTGACCCCAGGGTCCCCACCTTGTTTCAGGTGGCTGATGTTGATGACGGCACGATCCGCTGGGTCTGCGCCGATGTGGTGACCCATATCGTTCCCAGCTGCTGATGGCGTGGCGATCGATGCAACAACAGGGCGGTCAGCAACAAAAGGGCGATTATTACTTGCGAAACACGCCATTGCAGTCGCCGGGGGCGGGCTTCACAAAGCAGTGCCCCTCGGGAGACCAGTAGCCCAGAGCAGGCAGTTGGAGGCCCTGGGATCGTGCCTTGGCGTTGACCTCATCAACCCCGCGACCTTGAACCAGGGCATTGCCGGCACCATCCACCAGATCGAGGAAGGCATTCTCCTGAATTTCCTGACGGGGGTCCGCCAGAGCCACAGCAGGAGCCATGGCAGCAAGAACGGCGATCAACAGTGAGCGATACATGGGACGGCGCAAATGAGGGATTAGTTGCTGGTGACGATCACTGGCGTCCCAACCTTGATGCGGTTGTAAACCTGAATCACGTCGTTGTTGAGCATGCGAATGCAGCCGAGGCTCACGGCGGCGCGGAGATTCACCCAGTTGGGCCATGCCGTGCCGTGAATGGCGTATTCCCCGGTGCCGATCTGCACATAAGCCACATAACGCACGCCAACCGGGTTGCTCGGGCCTGGCGCAATCACCTTGCCCTTCTTGTGATAAACGGGTGCCGGATCCATCTTGGTGACGGCGAAGTTGCCGGCCACGGTTGGAGACTCCGGCGCACCAATGGCGACGGGGTACTTTCCGATCACCTGCCCATCGTCAAGCAGGGTGAGGTAGCGGTTCTTGAGGCTGATCTCGATGCGGGTTTCCGCTTGCGCAGGGGCTGCTGTCCAGCCCGTCAGCACCACGGCAGCAGTCAGAAGGGCTGAGCGGAACTTCATCGCGGTCCAGATCAGACAGAAGTGTCGATTCTGACCCCTTTAACCGGGCTAGCGTCGATTAAACGTCCGGAATGTTCCAGTGATGATCCGCCGCTTTGGTGTTCGTTCCCGCCTCCTCGCAGCTGCCGCTGCCCTATGGGCTGGAATGGTCCCTGTTCAGGCGGGATTCACCCCGGAACAGCTTGAAGGCTTTGAGCTCACCCACATGCGTGGCGTGGTGACCGCTGTATTGCCGAAGCAGAAGGTGATTGAGGTGCTTGGGCCGGAGGGACATAAGGAGATCATCACCGTCGGCATTGATATGGCGCCGCTGAAGCTCAAGTCGGGTGATGGGGTGGACGTTTCCGTGCTGGATGGTCTTGTGGTGGATCTGCAGCGCAGCTCCAGCAAGGAGTTGTCTTTCAACCGCGAAGACATTTATATGCCTTCAGACATGGGCCCTTTGAAAAAGGGCATGCGCGTTGCTTTGGCATCCGGCACAGCGCGTGTGGTCAAGGCGTCGAAGCGTGATCGCAGCATCAGCCTGATCGGCCCCCTCGGGGGTATCCACAACCTGGACGTGCTCCCGGTTCCCGGTGAGGACCTGTTCCCGAAACTCCAGCCCGGTGATGTGGTGGCGTTTCGCTTGATCCAGCCGGTTGCTGTTGCCATCGATCGCGACGACAGTCAGACCGCGCTGAACCGGTCCGTTGCGGCCCAGCCCCTGCAGGCTCCCGTGGTGAACACCAGCGCCAGCCTTAAGGCGGAGCTTTTGAACGCGTTTGAACTCACACAGATTCAGGGCACCCTCACCCGCATCCTCCAGGACGGAACCGTGCTGGAGCTTCGTAGCCCCTATGGCCACACCATGCTGATCACCATGAGCGGTGGGCTCAACACGGCTGCTCTCAAGCCCGGAGACAAACTGACGGTGGACCTCCTGGATGGACTGGTGGTGGACCTGAGCCAGTCATCGGTTCAGCAGCTTCGTGTGAACCGGAAGGATGTGATCCTGTCGGATGATTTCGGTCGGATTCGCCGTGGCGCCAGGGTGTCAATGGCAACGGGGACAGCAGAGGTTGTGAAGATCTCGGAAGAGGATCAGGAGATCAGCCTGCGGGGTCCATTTGGTGGCGTGCACAACCTCGACGTACGCAATGGGATTAACGGTGATCCATTCCAGGACCTGACGTTGGGGGATTTCGTTGACTTCCGAATGATTCAGCCCATTGCCATTGCGATCCGCAGACTCCCCTGATCACACCTGCCCATGGGAAGCGAGGGCGCGCACCACGTCGCCCCGGGTGACGACGCCGACCGGTTTTTTTGCAGTATCGAGCACGAACAGCCGCTGAGTGCCACGTTCGTGCAGAAGAGATGCGGCCTTGGGCAGCGGGAGATCTCCCTGGCAGCTGTGCACGTCCTTACGCATCAGGTCGTTCACGCTTGTTCCCAGCACCTGATGCACCTGGCGATCCCAGTTCAAGGGATTGCGCAGGTAAATCACGCTGTCGAGAAGCATCACGTAGGGGCCTGCATCCACTCCGCTTTCCCGCACCATCAAATCCTGTTCGCTCAGCTCCCCGATCAGGCTCCCCTGAGCATCCACCACCGGCAGCCCGCTCACGTGGTGGTCGTTGATCAATTGAACGGCCTCCTGCAGGGGTGTTTCCGGGGTGACGCTCAGCAAAGGCTGGGTCATCACATCGGACACCGAAAGCTGCAGAACCATGATTGAACGGGAACTGATTGCATTCTGGAGATGTTCCCAGCTCAGTGGTGGCCTGTGTTGAAACGTAAGATTTTTGGGCGTCTCTATCGGTTAACGGCACCGTCCTTTCAAACCCTGAAGTGCAAACAGGTGATGAAGAAGACACATCGATGATTCAGTTGCCAACGACTTCAACGCCTTGGATCCTTCTTGAATCCCATTCTGAATGAAGGTAAAAACGCGTTAATTCTGAATTGATTCATTTGTTTTGAGAGTCGATGTGGTGTGTTGGAACTTCGACTGGGCTCGAGCCTTCATCGAGTCGGCGGTCGGCTTTGGTTGCTTTTGAATTAAATTCAACGATTTCTTTTGCTTGCCTTGGGCGGTTGAGCAGTGACTGCAGGATGGACTGCTTTGGACCTGTTAATTGCTGCACTTATGAAAATAGAAGAGGCACTGCAAGAGCGATTTGGATGAAAAGGCTGTACCTGTTTTGTTTTTTCTTGTTGTCTCATGGATGTATTCTTCGGCCTTGGGTCTGATTTAGATAACGCTATAAGCCGTCATCGAAGCTTCATCATCAGACGGTTCAGGAGTGTGTCTTGTATCTATTGATCGGTATGGAGAGTGTAAATGCCATGTTTCGTGCCTTTCGTTCCATACCTGTTTTAATTAATAGTAAAGTGTTTGAGAGTTTTACAGGGCAGGATGGCAAGTTTTAAGGATCCATATCCCCTGCCTCCCGAAGAGCAAAAGCGTTTGAGTGAAGTTAAGTTTGACCTTCTGAAGAATGAAGTTAAGGTTGCAAAAACTGGTTACAATATAAGGCCTTGGCCATGGTTTTTTGGGGTTTTTGGAATCGCATTGTTGTCTAAGTTTATTGAATGGTCTGTTTCAGGATTCACGAAAATCAATTGATAAATAGTGTTGTTAATTGTGTGCTAGCTCAAGGTGTGTGGTGCTTTTGGGATCCCTTTACTCGCGCTGTTGATGTTGCTGTTTCAGATTCGCGTGGGCTTGCTGCTCATGCCCTTGTTGAAGATTTAAAGCTCGCTCAAGCTTCTCTTTGAACATCTGGATCGAGCAGTCATAGCCTCAATTCAATGTGAATCAATGCTCTGGGGATGTTGTTATCGCTTCGCACTCTGGCGAATGGCCTCACTGTCGGCAGGGCCATTGCCGGCTTCCCCCTGATCCTGGCTTTGCAAGCCGGTGCCGGCGGGTTGGCGTGGTGGTTGCTTCTGCTGGCGGGGTTCAGTGATGCTGCCGATGGCTGGTTGGCCCGTCGTGCTGGAGGTGGCAGCAGCTGGGGGGCTCGCCTGGATCCCCTCACGGACAAGATTCTGATCGCAGCACCGCTGCTATGGCTTGCCAGTAGCGGCCAGCTGCCCCTGTGGGCCGTTTGGTTGTTGTTGGCACGTGAGCTGTTGATCTCTGGCTGGCGTTCGCAGGCGGAGGATGGAGCTCCGGCCTCGAACAGCGGAAAGGCCAAAACCATCCTTCAGTTCCTCAGTCTCCTGCTGTTGCTATGGCCGGATGGCTGGGTCGGCCATGGGCAGGCGGTGGCTGTGGGTTGGTGGTTGTTCTGGCCGTCGTTGCTGCTGGCTGTGGGTTCGGCAACGGCCTATCTCAGGCCCCGATCAGCGTTGCATCAGAGCTGAAGTCCGGTTCAGTCGTGGGTTTCACCGCGATGTCCTGGCTGTAGCTGTTGGCCAGGCCGGTTGCCAGGTCGAAGCGCGGTTGCCAGGCCAGTTCCCGTTCGACCCTTGTGATGTCGGTGAGGAAATGGTCCAGCCGCAAAGGGAAGGCCTTGCGGGCCTTGGGGTCGAGGTTGGAAGGATCAAAACTGCGCATCTCCACGCTGGCGGGGTCTCGACCACAGGCCACCGCAGCGGCTCGGATCAAACCCTTGAAGGTGATGCCCTGCTTGCCGGAGCAGTTGTAAATCCTGTTGGTGGCTGCCTCCACATCAATGCAGCGCGCCATAGCCTCCGCCAGATCATCCACATGCCCCAGCTGGGTGATCGTGCTGCCTGTGCCCGGGAGAGGAACAGGGCGGTTGTGCAGAATCCGATCAAAGAACCAGCGCTCGATCGGGTTGTAATTGCCAGGTCCGTAGATGTACGTCGGTCGGAAACTGGTGAAAGGAATCCCCTCCGACGTCAACCAGCGCTCGGTGTCGGCTTTGCCCGCGTGGCGGCTTTTGGGATCAGTGGGGCTTTCCTCTGTAAGGGGCCACTGATCAGATCCTGCGTACACCCCTGCCGAACTCACATAAACAAAGCGATGGCTTGGTGCACCGGTGAGGGAGATCACACGGCGGCTGTCCTCCAGTGTCCTTCCGGAACTGTCGATGATCACGTCGAAACGGCGCCCTTGAAGAGCCGTCAGTCCTTCAACGCTGCTTCGGTCGCCGCTCAGGTGCTCAACCCCTGATGGAACGGGATTCTTTCCGCGCGTGAACAGGGTGAGCTCGTGGCCCTGAGCCTGCAGACGAGCCACCAGGGGCTTGCCAACAAAACGGGTTCCCCCCATCACCAGGATCTTCACAGCAGCCCACTGCACAACAGCAATCCATTGAAGCGTGGAGCTGCAGGATGGTTGTTCGACGGTTGCCTGTGATGGAGATCATTCCCGCTATCGATCTGCTGGACGGTGCCTGCGTTCGCTTGCATCAGGGCGATTACGACCAGGTGACCCGCTTCAGCGATGACCCCGTTGCACAGGCCCGTAGCTGGCAGGAACAGGGGGCCAGTCGCTTGCATCTGGTCGACCTCGACGGTGCCAAACGTGGAGAACCGGTGAACGACGCAGCGGTTCGTGCCATCACTTCGGCACTGGATATTCCGGTCCAGCTGGGGGGCGGGGTGCGTTCGCTGGAGCGGGCTGCAGATCTGCTGGCCTGTGGGCTCGACCGGGTGATTCTCGGCACGGTGGCGATTGAGCAACCCGTCCTGGTGACGGATCTGGCCAAGCGCTATCCCGGTCGGATCGTGGTGGGGATCGACGCCAAGGATGGTCGGGTGGCGACCCGCGGCTGGATTGAGCAAAGCGACGTTCTTGCAACGGATCTGGCCCAGCAATTCAGCGATGCAGGAATCGCGGCGATCATCACCACCGATATCGCCACTGATGGAACTCTGGCGGGCCCCAACCTCGACGCTTTGCGGGCCATGGCTCAGGCCAGCACGGTTCCTGTGATCGCATCCGGTGGCATTGGCTGCATGGCTGATCTGCTCTCTCTTCTTCCTCTGGAGCCCCTTGGCGTGAGTGGCGTGATTGTTGGTCGGGCCTTGTATGACGGTCGAGTCGATTTGGCGGAGTCGATTCAGGCTCTGGCGGAATCTCGGCTGCAGGATGTCACGAACTGTTCGGCTGATCTGGCCTGATGCATCGGTGATCGACGCGCCTTAAAGTGTCTTTAATGACGACCCCCACGTGTTAAGGCGCGACGCCACTTCCGAAGTGAACGTCACCTCCACCCGAGGTCTCAATGATGTTTTCGAACAGTGCCGCGATCTGGGGATGCGTCTGAGCCGTCAGCGGCGCATGGTGCTGGATCTGCTCTGGACTGAAAAAAGTCACCTCAGCGCGCGCGACATTTTCGAAAAGCTCAACTCAAGAGGTCGAAGCATCGGCCATACATCTGTCTATCAAAATCTGGAGGCGCTCCAGTCCGCTGGAGTGATTGAGTGTCTCGATCGAGCCAGTGGTCGCTTATACGGCTACCGCAGTGACCCCCACAGTCATCTCACCTGTCTGGACACCGGGTCCATTGAGGACATCGACGTCGAACTACCTGCCGATCTTCTCGATCGAATTGAGCAGACGTCCGGCTTTCGTATTGAGTCGTACACCCTTCAACTGAACGGTCGCCGCACCCTGGAGAACTGAGCCAAGGCTCGGTACCTTGACGACATCGTCTCTTGTTTCCGCTTGGCTGCCTCCTCTCCAGTGCGGATGTTGCTGTTGGCTCCGGAGCCATTCGGAGAGTCTCTTGCTCTGCAGCTGACCAGCCGAATGTCCGGTTGGAACGTGGTTCTGAAGGCGGAACAGCTGAAGGGCGCACCGAAGATGGTGATCTGGTCCATCGATGCCCTGCTGTCTTTGCCGGCGTTGCAGCAGGAGGTGCGGCGGTTGCAGGAGCGTTGGCAGCCGGCACCACTGTTGTTACTGCTGCCTGAATCGTTCACCGCAAGCAGGGATCAGCTACTGGCTCTCGGGGCAGAGGGCCTGCTGCAGAGCGGCGGTGTGGAGCAATTGACGGATGCCATCGAAACCATGCTCAGCGGTGGTCGTGTGGTTCAGCTTCAGGCGTCTGCATCGCCGCCCAGCCAGACCATCTCACCGGCCATGGGCCTGGGCCAGTGGTTGCTGGTGAGCGGCCTGCAACAGATCAGCAACGATCTGCAGGTGATCGAAGCGATGCTGAAGCCCCCACCGAAGGAAGGCCTGCTGAGGTTTCTTCTGGAGGGCCGCTGCCGTGAGCTGCACCAGGCTCGTGCGCTGTTGTTGTGGCTATGGGGACCATTGCAGATGGGTTTGGTGGATGCCGTTCCTCTCAAGGGGGCATCTCGTCTGTCCTCCGATGATCACGACTCCACATCGATCACGTTGCGCCAGCGCAATGCCGCGGCGGTCTGGGACTCGATCCATGACCGTCTCGCTGATGCGGTGCAGGCAGGCCTCAGCAATGCAACCGGCAGGCTTTTGGCGATTGAAGCTCTTCAACCGGAGCGGCGCCGGGAGTTGCTGCTGGCCCTGCTGCAGCAACTTGATCAGCTGCTGGCTCGTTTGCGGCGGGAAGAGCTGGATCCCGATTGCTGGAATGATCTGCAGCCGGAACTGCGGCGGCAGGCGCTGACGTCGATGGCTGGAAGCTACGTGCGGATCCCGCGGAACGGTGCGCTGCTGCCAGTGGCGGCAGCACTGCTGGACGATGCCGAATTCACTGATGAGGACGAAGACCTCCCGGATCCCATCGGGATGCTGGCGCCGCTTCTGGCTGATCAGCCCGTGTTGGTGAATGGTCAGCTGCTGCCGGCAGATGATCCCCGTGCCCTGCTGCAGTTGGAGACGCTGGTCAGCAACTGGTTGGTGCGCACCGCTGAGCTGATCGGTGCCGAGCTGCTGGAGGCATGCGGAAGCTGGCCTGAGTTGCGCCGCTACTTGCTTGGGGAGCGGTTGCTGGCAACCCGTGAACTGGATCGTGTGCGGAATCAGCTGAACAGTCAGCTTCGCTGGGCGGACTGGATCGAGCGCCCCATTCAGCTTTACGAGAGCAGACGATTGCTGTTTGAGCTGCGTGGCGGTCGGATCCAACCGCGCCTGCTCACCGAGCCCCGTGATGAAGAGCTCAACCAGCTGGGTTGGTGGCAGCGTCAGGTGGCCCTGCTGCTGGAAACCCGTGACGCTCTGGCTCCCCAGGTTCAGGCTGTGATCCAACGCCTGGGAGATCTGGCGGTGGTTCTGCTCACCCAGGTGCTCGGACGGGCGATCGGTCTGATCGGTCGTGGCATCGCCCAGGGCATGGGTCGTGGCCTGGGGCGTGGCTGAGGCCACAATGGCCGTTCCGACCTCGGCTTGATGGGCTGTCTACTGGTTCGCGCTCTGAGCCTTCTTGCTGCTCTGCTGTTTGTGGTTACCCCTGCTCAGGCCGTTCTCAACGACGATCGTTACGACGGCAATATCTATGCCCTCTATGCCGGCAATGGCTCCTTGGTTCCCCCCGCCAATCCCCTGTCGGAAGCCCTGGATCAGGGGCGCACCGCCGTGATTGTTTACTACCTCGATGACAGCGCCGTGAGCAAACGTTTTGCTCCTGTGGTGTCAGAGCTGCAACGGCTGTGGGGGCGCAACATCGATCTTCTGCCGCTCACCGTTGACCCTCTGCAGGGCCGCGAGGCGACGGGCCCCTCTGATCCGGCCAGCTACTGGCACGGTTTGATTCCGCAAGTGGTTGTGATCGGTCCCGACGGGCGTGTGATGTTTGACCAGGAGGGGCAGGTTCCTCTGAACGAGATCAATGCGGGGATCAGCGAGGCCACAGGTCTTCCGGCGCCGGAGTTGCCGTCACTCGATCAGGAGGGCAGCTTCAACGAGGTGAATATCGAGGTCACATCCGGATAACGCATCGGATCGAGTGTGGACCGCTGATGCAGCTTTACGCTGCGGCGAACTTTGGTAGACGCTTTGTCTGTGCTGATCGCTCCGTTGGCCCTGGGACTCGGAGTCACCTGGCTCGAACTGCGTCATCGGCTTCGTCCCGCGTCCCCTTTGCGGCTCAGTCCCAGAGATTGGAGTGTTCAGAACGACGGCGACACGATCCACGTGACGGGTTGGCTGGAGATCAGTAATCCCCACCGACGCATGGAGGTGTTCGTCCCCGAGCTGAGGGTTGATCCGGTGTTGCTGGGGCAGGCCGATCCCTCTGGCCTGCAGGTGACCACCCGGATCGAAGCCCAGCATCCCGACGAGGAGTCGCGCGCTGATGGCTACTGGGCGGCTTACATCGTCAAAGGGCGGCGCAGCACCCGCGCTCGGGTCAGCATCACGATCAGCGGCCCCGAGGCTCAGAGCGTCGTTGACAGCCTCTGGGTTGAGATTCATTGGATCAATTACGGACCGTTCGGTCGGCTGCCTCGACGCCAGGGTGTGTTGGTTCCACTGCGTCGCCCGAACCCCATATCGGCAGCCGACGCTTCATTCCAATCCGGAGAGCGTTGCCAGGTGCTTCCTCTGCGCACCCACCTGCTCGGCCCCCTGGACGATCCGATCGAGGTTTTGCGCCGCTACGCCGAAAACGTTGTTCAGCCAGGTGATGTGCTCACACTTGGGGAAACGCCTTTGGCGGTCATCCAAGGCCGTTATCGACACCCCAGTGAAGTGAATCCTGGTCTGGTGGCCCGTCTGGCCTGCCGCGTTTTCCATCCCACCAGCAGCCTGGCCACGGCCTGCGGAATGCAGACTCTGATCGATCTCGTCGGGCCGACACGGGTGGTGTGCGCATGGATTGGTGGTTTGCTGTTGAAATTGGCAGGTGTCCCCGGCGGCTTTTATCGGTTGGCCGGTGATCAGGCGCGGTTGATCGACGACATCACCGGTACAACGCCTCCCTATGACCAGACGATTGTTCTGGGGCCGGACCGTTCGCAGGCGTTCTGCGAGGAGGCCGCATCAGCACTGGGTGTCGCCGTTGCCATCGTTGACGTCAACGATCTCGGTCGCGTCAAAGTGCTGGCCTCCAGCCCTGGCTGTGATGAAGATCTGCTGACGCGAGCGCTCAAGCCGAATCCAGCAGGAAACGCCAACCAGCGCACCCCTCTGGTGCTCGTGCGTCCCACCCTGTGATGAGCACTAGATTGGGTTGAGTTATTGGCTGGGGGGGGATGTGATGACTCAGGGCCCCTGCTCCACCCTCAAGGTTGAACCACTCAATCCAACGCACCTTGCCTGGTTTCCCCAGTTGCAAGGTGTGTTGTTGGGTGATCTGGCCGCCCGGATCGAGCAGCGCTTTCCAGATCTTCTGCCCAGCCGCTCCCCCCGTTGTGTCGTTGGCGTTGATGCGGATGGCCCCCTGGCAGCCGCGGTCTCCCATCCGATCAATCGGCGCGGCAGCTGCTGGACCCTGCACTGGCCTCAGCAGCTGCGCACCAGTGCTCAGGTCAGCCGCCGAACCGTTCAACGCACTCTTCTCCAAGCGGCTGTTCAGCGGGGAGAACACCAGGTGCGCAGCTGGGTGATTCGCTGTCCAGCGGCCGATGCCGACGCCATCGCTCTGCTGCGCGAGCTTGGTTTTCAGCCCTTGCGTCCATTCCAGGTCTGGCTGCCTCCCTCGGGGCCGTTCAAGGACGCAGCTCCTTTACAGCCGGGTCTGGCATGGCAACCGATCAATCGTCGCAACGCCCAGCGTTTATGGCCGCTTGAGCAGGGCGGCTGTTTCAGCCATCTGCGCCAGATCACCGATCGCCATTGGCTTGATCTCCTGGATCGTCGTGGTGTCGGCTGCGGTGTTCTCCTCGCTGGCGACACGGTTCTGGCCGGTTGTTTGCAGTTGAATGAGCGAGGACAAGCCCGTCAGCTTGAACTGATGCGCGATGTGGCCTGGGACCCACGCCTCGATCACGCTCTCCCTTATGTGCTTCAGCGGATTCATGGCTCCCAGGCCTCCGCCAGCCTTGTGACTGCACTGGATGATGCTCAGATGGCAGAACGTCTGCTGGACCAGGGCTGGACGCGCGGAGAGGAGCAGTTGTTGCTTGGTCGCAGTCTCTGGCGCCGTCAGACGACGCCCCGCAACGCTCAGCTCAGCCGCTCACTGGATCAGGTTTTCGGCCGCTTGCGCCCCCAGGGGCAACCGTTCCCCTCCCCCAGCCTCGGTCGCCGCTGAGGTGCCCGTTCCCTGCTCAGTCCTCAGCCTGGATGTGGGCCGTCGTCGTATCGGCCTGGCCGGTTGCGATGGCCTCGGCATCACGGTGACCCCTCTGCCTGCATTGCATCGCGGCCGCTTTGAAGCTGACCTGACGTTGTTGCGACGCCACTGCCGTGAACGCCATGTGCAGGGCCTGGTGGTGGGTCTGCCCCTCGATGCGGCCGGAGATCCCACAGAACAGGCGGTGCACTGCCGCCGCTATGGGTTGCGCTTGGCTGCTGCCCTTGAGCTCCCCCTGGCCTGGGTCAATGAACACAGCAGTACCTGGGCTGCCGCGGAACGCCATGGTCTCGCTGGTGATCGCAGTGGTCGACTGGATAGTGCGGCTGCTGCCCTGCTCTTGGAGCAGTGGTTGCAGGAGGGGCCGGAGTTAAAACCGGCCCAGCCCGATGGAGGTCCCGCGGGCACCACGCCACGCGATGGTGGATCCTGAGCTCAGTGCCTTCCGATTTCATGCGCGACTCCGCCACCGGCAGCAGCGGTGACGTTCCCACCGTGCTCGTGCGGGACAGTGACGGAAAGGACCTGCTCTGCTTCCTGGAGCAGCTGATCCCACTCGATGGGCAGGATTACGCGCTGCTCACACCTGTGGATACGCCGGTGTCCCTGTTCCGGCTTCAGGACGAGGGTGATCCGGAGCCGATCTCCAGTGTTGACAGCAGTGAACCGATCCTCTCGGTGGCGGACGTTGTTCTCCAGGAGCATGAGCTAATCCTGGTGCGTTCCGCTGTGACCCTCACCGTGAGCGGGGAACTGGATGAGCCTGACCCGGATGAGTTGGATGAAGAGGATGAGGACGATGGAGACGAGGACGCGGAGACCTATGAGCTTCTGGTGAGCTTCATGGTCAAGGAACAGGACTATGGCCTCTACATCCCTCTGGATCCCTTTTTTGTGGTAGCTCGAATGGTGGATGGCCAGGCCGAATTGGTGGAAGGGGAGGCCTTTGATCGCATCCAGCCCCGTATCGAGGCGGAACTGGAGGAGCGGGAATGGCCGGAGTGAGTGGCCGCCACTGCCTGCAACCCTCCTGGGATCCAGGCCAGACCATCGCTCAGCTTTCGCTGTCCGATCTGCTGTCCCATGGCATTCGGGCAGCGGTGATCGATGTCGATCGCACCCTGCTTCCCGGCCGGGATGTTCAGCTGTCAGCGCCGGTGAAGGCCTGGTTGGTTGATGCGGGTCAAAGCCTGCACCTGCACCTGTTCAGCAACAACCCATCACAGCGGCGTATCTCCGCGGTGGCGGATCAGCTGAACGTGGATTTCACCTGTGGTGCGCGCAAGCCCCATCGTGCTGCGCTGCGCCGTGTTGTGGCTGAACTGAACCTTCCGCCGGAGCGCATCGCCATGGTGGGGGATCGTTTGTTCACCGATGTTCTCGGCGGCAACCGCCTTGGTTTGTTCACGGTTTTGGTTCGGCCGATTGCCAGTGATGGTGGGCCCTGTTCCCGTGATGGGATCCAGCGGCTGGAGCGGACTCTCGCGCGATGGTTGGGGGCCCCTGCGGCATGACGCTGTGGGTGGTCAAGCTGGGCACAAGCCTGCTGCGGGGGGATACAGCAGCCGCGATCGAGGGTTACGCCCGGGGAATCGCCGCTGCGCAGCAACGTGGTGATCAGGTCGTACTGGTCACCAGTGGTGCCGTGGGTCTGGGTTGTCAACGGCTTGGTTTGAGCCAGCGTCCAACCTCTGTGGTGGCGCTTCAGGCGGCAGCGGCCGTGGGGCAGGGCCATCTGATGGCTTTGTACGAGAGCGCGATGGGGCGTTACGGATCCCGCGTGGCCCAGGTTTTGCTGACCCGTTCAGATCTGGTGGACCGACTTCGTTACCAGAAAGCCTCCGGAACCCTGTTGCAACTGCTCGATTGGGGGGTGCTGCCTGTCGTGAACGAAAACGACGCTGTTTCCCCTGTCGAGCTGCGCTTCGGCGACAACGACACCCTTTCCGCCCTCGTTGCTGCAGCGGTGAAAGCGGATCAGCTTCTTTTGCTGACCGATGTGGATCGGTTGTATTCCGCCGATCCACGCCGGGATGACGGCGCCCTGCCGATTGCTGATGTTCATCACCCCAAGGATCTGGAGGCGCTTCAGGCCGTTGCCGGTGATGGTGGGCGCTGGGGAACGGGGGGGATGACCACCAAACTGGCGGCCGCGCGTATCGCCACCGCCAGCGGCGTCACCATGCAGCTTGATGACGGCCGTGATCCCAGGCGCTTGGAGGCTCTTCTGGCCGGTGGACGCGGGGGCACGGTGTTTCATCCACATCCGGATCCCCTTGGCAATCGGCGCAGTTGGCTGGCCCATGTCTTGGAACCTGAAGGCACTCTGGAACTGGATGCCGGAGCCTGTGTCGCCCTGCAGCATCAAGGCGCGTCACTGCTGATGGTTGGGATCACGGCAGTGGAGGGGCAGTTTTCCTCCAACCAGGCTGTTCGGTTGGTGGATTCCCGGGGAGATGAGCTGGGTCGCGGTCTCTGTTCCATGGCCAGCGATCAGTTGCGAGAGGCCTTGATGGAGGTGGACGCCACCGTGCCATCCCCAGTGGTGGTCCACCGGGATGCACTGGTGCTGCATCAACGCTGAGCGCGCTTACGATCCGGCCTCCGCGCCGTTTGATCATGCGCTTCAGCTCCCTGCTCAAGGCCCTGCAAACGGGGGATGCAGGATTGCTCTGGAGCAACCCCGGTGCTGATCCTCCGTTGACGGGTGCCGCATCCCTTGAGCTGGCCGCGGCGGATCAGCTCAGCTTTTTGGAGAAAGGAAACGCTCTCACCTCAGAGCTGGGGCAAAGCTGTGTGGGGGCTCTTCTGCTCCCGGACCAACAGGACCTGATTGATCGTGCGAGTCAACGTGAGATTCCCTTTGCGGTGTTCTCCGACCCGCGCCTGGCCTTTGCGGAAGCTCTGGATCAACTGGTTCCACGCCGCCGGCCACCGGCCGAGATTCATCCAACGGCTGTGATCGATGAGCGGGCTGTGGTTGGGGCAGGCACGGCGATCGGTGCCAGGGTCTGCATCGGCGCTGGCAGCTGCGTCGGGGCGAATTGTGTGGTGCATCCCGGAGTGGTGATTTACGACGGCGTCCTTGTGGGGGATGGCTGTGAGCTGCATGCCAATGCCGTTCTTTATTCCGGCAGTCATCTGGGTCGCGGTTGTGTGGTCAGTGCCAATGCTGTTGTTGGTTCGGAAGGGTTTGGTTTTGTGCCAACGGCCAAGGGGTGGCGGAAAATGCCACAGACAGGTCGGGTTGTGCTGGAAGACCAGGTTGAGCTGGGCAGCGGAACCACCATTGATCGACCTTCTGTGGGTGAAACCCGGATTGGTGCTGGCACCAAAATTGACAACCTGGTGCAGATCGGCCACGGGGTCAGCGTTGGTCGCGGCTGCGCCTTTGCCGCACAGGTGGGGATCGCCGGTGGGGCTCAGATCGGCAACGGCGTCATCCTGGCCGGTCAGGTCGGCGTGGCGAATCGTGTGGTCGTTGGTGATCGGGTGATCGCCAGCTCCAAGAGTGGTTTGACTTCCAATGTGGCTGCGGGGCAGGTAGTGAGTGGATTTCCCGCCATCCCCAACCGACTCTGGCTGCGCTGTGCAAGCACCTTCAGCAAGCTGCCCGAGATCACCAAGACTCTGCGGGAGCTGAAGCGGAACGCCCCTCAGTAGTCTCGCCACCACTTCGCCATTCCGGTCCGTCATGGCTCAGCACCGCGTCGTTCTGCTCCCTGGCGACGGCATCGGCCCGGAGATCACCACCGTGGCGCGGCGGTTGCTGGAGGCGGTGAGCGAACGGCACGGTTTTGAACTGGTCTTCGAGGAACAACCGATCGGTGGCAGCGCCATCGATGCCACGGGTGAACCTCTCCCTGCCAGCACTCTGGCGGCCTGCAAAGCCTCTGATTCGGTTCTGCTGGCCGCCATCGGCAGCCCACGTTTCGACAGCCTTCCGCGTGAGAAGCGGCCGGAAACCGGCCTGCTTGGGCTCAGGGCCGGTATGGATCTTTTCGCCAACCTCCGTCCGGTCAAGATTGTTCCGGCTCTGATCGATGCCAGCAGCCTCAAGCGTGAGGTGATCGAGGGTGTGGACTTGATGGTGGTGCGAGAACTGACAGGCGGGATTTATTTCGGTCAGCCCAAGGGCCGTCTCGAGGCCGATGGCGATGAGCGCGGCTTCAACACGATGACCTATTCCGGCTCTGAGGTTGATCGCATCGCCAAGGTGGCCTTTGACATCGCCCGGGAGCGTCGGGGTCGGCTCTGTTCCGTTGACAAGGCCAATGTGCTGGATGTGAGTCAGCTCTGGCGGGATCGCGTCGATGCAATGGCCCCTGGCTACAGCGGGGTTGAAGTGAGTCACATGTACGTGGACAACGCCGCCATGCAGCTGGTGCGTGATCCACGCCAGTTCGATGTGCTGCTCACCGGCAACCTGTTCGGCGACATTCTCAGCGATGAAGCGGCGATGCTGACCGGCTCGATCGGCATGCTGCCTTCGGCTTCGTTGGGCAGTGATGGCCCAGGTCTGTTTGAGCCGGTGCATGGATCAGCGCCCGATATCGCTGGTCAAGACAAGGCCAATCCCATGGCGATGGTGCTCTCCGCCGCGATGATGTTGCGGATTGGTTTGAAGCAGTCAGCGGCAGCTGATGCGCTTGAGGCCGCTGTGGACCGGGTTCTTGCTGCGGGCTTCCGCACCGGTGATTTGATGGCGGAAGGCTGTACACAGCTGGGATGTCAGGCGATGGGCCAGGAACTGCTGAAAGCTCTTTAACGAACGTAGTGGTGAAAGTGGGCCTTGATCTGGCAAACTCGCCGGGCATCTTGTCCCCGCGTCGATGTCGAAGCGTCACCCGGTCGTCGCTGTAACCGGTTCGTCCGGTGCTGGAACCAGCACCGTCAAGCGCGCCTTCGAACACATCTTCGCTCGTGAAGGCATCACGCCTGCCGTTGTGGAAGGCGACAGCTACCACCGCTATGAGCGGACGTCGATGAAAAAGGCCATGGCTGATGCCCTGGCGAAGGGTGAAAATTTCTCCCACTTCGGTCCGGAAGCCAACCTTTTCGACAAGCTCGATGAACTGTTTCGCACCTACGGCGAAACCGGTGCTGGTCAGAAGCGGTATTACCTGCACAGCCCTGAGGAAGCCGCTGAGCACAATGCTCGCCTGGGTGTGAACCTTGACCCGGGTCAGTTCACGCCTTGGGAAGACATTCCTTCCGGCACAGATGTTCTCTTCTACGAAGGCCTTCACGGTGGGGTGAAGGGTGAGGGGTATGACGTGGCGGATCTGGCCGATCTCCTCGTTGGTGTGGTGCCGATTGTCAATTTGGAGTGGATCCAGAAGATCCACCGCGATAACGCTGAGCGCGGTTATTCCGCAGAGGCGATCGTGGACACCATCCTTCGCCGGATGCCGGATTACATCAATCACATCTGCCCGCAATTCAGCAACACCGATATCAACTTTCAGCGGGTGCCCACGGTGGACACCTCCAACCCGTTCATTTGCCGGAACATTCCCACCCCGGATGAAAGTTTCGTCATCATCCACTTCCGTAAAGGTGCCCGGGAAAATTGGGGAATCGATTTCAACTACCTGTTGAACATGATTCACGACTCCTTCATGTCCAGCCCCACCAGCATCGTGGTGAATGGAGGCAAGATGGGCTTTGCGATGGAACTGATCCTCACGCCGATCATTCATCGCATGATCGAGGAGAAGAAAAAGGTCAGCTGACCTGGAACGTCTCAGCAATTCATCTCTACAATCGGCTCATCTACGTTTGTGGGTGAGCCGATTACTTTTGCAACACCGTCGTTTGAGATCAGTGGTGCTGCCGGCTCACCGACCACGCCACGATGGGATCGTGTTGACAGCAGAGAACTGATCCGTCTTGCACGGCGTGTGTACTTCAATTATTTGTCAGACACGGTCAGTTCACCTGAGCCAATCGGTGTTGTTGTTGATCTTGATCATCAGGAGGGGCGTGTTGTCTTTCATGCCCCTGTGCTTTTGCCTGAAGAAAATTTTGTGGGATTGGAGCTGATTCGAGCTCGCCATGCCCGTTCCCGGAATCGATGGAAGGCTTGATCGCGCCGGTCTGGCTGATCACGTTTGGTGCCTGCGTTGGCAGTTTCACCAATGTTGTTGTTTGGCGATTGCCCCGGCAGGAATCCGTGGTGTATCCCGGCAGTCATTGCCCAAGGTGTGGTCATGCAGTGCGCTGGCACGACAACATGCCACTGCTGGGTTGGTTGCTGCTTGGCGGCCGTTGCAGAGACTGCAGTGCCTCCATCAGCTGGCGCTATCCAGTGGTTGAAAGTCTCAGTGCCTTGCTGTGGCTCAGCACGATGTTGGTGAGCAGTGGAGGAGGAGGTGGTGTCGAACCGAGTTTGCAGCCTTGGATCGGTTTGCCTTTGGTCGGTCTTCTTCTGCCACTGGTGCTGATCGATCTCGATCACATGTGGTTGCCGGAATCCCTGTGCCGCTGGGGCGTTCTGTTGGGCCTGATGGCCAGTGTCACTGGCGGTGCAACGGTTTTTGCTGATCACATGATCGGTGCCGCTCTTTCGCTGATGGCACTGGAGACCCTCAGTGCCCTTGCGGAAAAAGCTCTGGGGCAACCAGCCCTGGGTTTGGGAGATGCAAAACTTGCCGCCTTGGGTGGTGCGTGGCTTGGTGTGTTTGGTATTGCAATCGCCATGGCAATTTCAGTTTTCAGCGGTGCGATTGTTGGAAGCATCGGTCGATTAAGCGGCCGCCTGAAACCGCGACAACCTTTTCCATTTGGGCCATTCATCGCACTCGGTATATGGCTGGTCTGGCTGAAGGGTCCGATTTGGTGGTGGGATCAATGGCTGAACATTTTGTGAAAAATCTATCCCATGATGATTCTGTTTTTTTGTTGTTATAAACTAGCTTTGTATGAACGAAATTGATATTCCCCTCGCATGGTTGCTGTCGATCCCTCAAGCTACTCCGTTTCCAAGTCCTTGGCCTCCTCCACTTGTCCCAAGGTTAAATGCGCCTCCAGCTTTGATATTGGCAAGGAGTGTTCCATCCAGGAATTGTTGATCAAGAAGGATCAGTGCTGCAGTGTTGGAATCGGCCAAACGCAATCGCTTCAGAACAAAGCGCGCCTCGGATTCCTCTTTAACTTGTTCTTCGATGAACCAGTCCAGCATTGCAGTTGCGGCACGGTCGCCCTCCTGTTCTGATCGTGAATAAATATTGTTGATTGATTCCGTTACCTGTTTTTCCATGCTGTAAACGGTGTCAAACAGTTTTTGGACCGTTTGAAACTCACGTTCCGGAGATTGAATGGTTGGTAGTTGTACCTCGCATTCGCTGTCGACAAGATAGGCAATCATCTTTGATGCATGTCCGCGTTCTTCAATACTCTTTTCGAGCATGTAGCCTGAAAAGCCGATGAGGTCTTTTTCGCGAAGCCATATCGACATAGCCAGGTAAGTGTGGCTGGCCTGAAATTCCAGAGCAAGATGATCGTTAATAGCGGCAGTGTGTGATGCCATTGATTTAGGCAATAATCTTTTTATTGATCTATTTTATCAGAGTGATCTTGGGCGCGCTGCAGATTCAGAAAATGGTCGTGTTGTGGCGCTGATGGGTTGGTGGTCTAGACGCAATTGTTTTGCAAGGATTTGCAGCTTGAACGCGCTGATTTTTCTTGGTTCAAAATATTATTAAATCATTTCTGCGAGTTGTTGTCTGGGTTTCGCTTGGATCCACGCAACATCTTCCGGTCAAACCTTGCGAGTCTTGGATTGTGTTGAGATCACTGTCTTTCCCGAGGGCAGCGTCTTTGCCTCCTTGCTCGTTCCTTGGACTAGGAGGATCGGATTCTCAATGCTTGCTGTCTGAGACCCTTGAATCGAGGGCAATCAAGGAACGCTTGGTGGGTCCGACTGAACCGGTGCGGCTGTAGCACCGTGTGTGGACCGTAGACAGTCGTGGTGTTGTCCACGTCACTGACAGATGTGTCTGAAAAGTCTGGTCTGAACTGGTTTCCACCCATGTCAGACAGGTTCTTTCAGTGCTCTCCCATACCAAAGACACGAGCCTTTACGGGGATTTTTTGGGTTCCAAAAGATGCCCAAAAGACCGGTTGCAAATCTCTTGGTTGGCCTTCATATTGATGCGGCGCGGAGATGGGGATCCCCTCCATACGCGACGGTTTCGGGAGAGCGACCCGAGGGCCGGCAGAACCCTGTTTCCCGCGAGAGCGATCGTGGGAAACACTGTTCTGCGATTTTGAAATCCGAAAAGAATCGGTGTGTTATCCACATTTCTCTGTGTAGGGACGAACTTGATTTGGCAGGCACCGCATCGCTCGGGAAGAGCAAGCTCTTCTCGCGGTTTCTGTAGTCCTTTCCCTGACCAGGTGGCCGGCATGTTCGCCCCACCTGCAGAGGGGGCTGTAGACGAGCAACAAGCTGTCCACGGCTAACTGGAACTTTGCCAGTCAATCCATCTATATTTTGAATGTGAGGAAAAAATTCAAAGGCTGGAAACAAGGTCACAACCTTTTGAATTTTTGAGACCCCTGCCTTTGGCGGGGGTTTCTTTTTGATCAGACGATTCCGCTTGTCTCGGAGTCCTCTGCCTCAGAGCGCAGGAAACGTTTCCGTTGGGCCGACTCGTGACCGGTTTCAACGTTGCGCTGATCACCGTGCACTCTCATGGGCTGATCTATCCCCCAAAGAAGGGGTTGAATCACTCTTCTGTTCATTTGGTCTGGCCGTTTATCTAGATCGCGCGTCGTGGTCTCTCGGCCCATTCGCGTCATTGCATTCTCTCACGGAACGGTGAAAGAGGTTGCAAGGGCACAGACAAATCGATGTCATTCACGGGTTATGCCCCCTGGACGCCATCGGCTGCAAGCTGAGCCGCGTCGAATGCACTCCTGAACCCTCTGTCTTTGGGCGCTCTGTGTTCAGGCCTCAAAGCGGCCCCATTCAGGTTGCCCGCCCTAAGCACCAAAGGGTTTTCTGGCAATCGCCCTGCGGACCACACAAGTACCATTAAGAGAATCTGATTTGAGGTGAAGAGGCCTTTTGGCGGCCTTGCTTCAGGAACCACTGAGCCACCCAAGAACGAAACTGTCCCAACGAGCGGAAACCGCATGAGTTTGTTCGACTGGTTTGCGGACCGCCGCAAGGAACAGTCCACCGGCAAGGTGATCCAGGAACCTGATGAAGGTGATGGCCTTTGGAGCAAATGCCCTGAATGTGGCTTGGTGGTCTATCTCAAAGACCTGAGGGCCAACGCCAGTGTCTGCGCCGGCTGCAGTCACCATCACCGGATCAACAGCAGCGAACGCATCGCCGTGATTGCCGATCCAGGCAGTTTTGAAGCTCTGAACGAGGAGCTCACTCCCACCGATCCCCTTGGTTTCAAGGATCGCCGCGCCTACGCCGATCGTCTTCTTGAAAGCCAGGCATCCACTGGTCTGAATGATGGTGTTGTGACGGGCCTCTGCCGGGTGGAGGGTCTGTCGATGGCTCTGGCGGTGATGGATTTCCGCTTCATGGGCGGCTCCATGGGCTCAGTTGTCGGGGAAAAGATCACGCGACTCATTGAGGTGGCCACGGAGAAACGCTTGCCTCTGCTGATTGTCTGTGCGTCCGGTGGTGCCCGCATGCAGGAGGGGATGCTCAGCTTGATGCAGATGGCCAAGATTTCCGGTGCGCTGGAGCGCCACAGGGAATCAGAGTTGCTTTACATGCCTCTTCTGACGCATCCCACCACCGGGGGTGTCACGGCGAGCTTCGCCATGTTGGGGGATTTGATCCTGGCGGAACCCAAGGCGTTGATCGGCTTCGCTGGGCGTCGCGTGATTGAACAGACCCTGCGTGAAAAGCTGCCGGATGACTTCCAGACGGCTGAATATCTGCAGGACAAGGGCTTTGTTGACACCATCGTTCCGCGTAATCAGATGCGCGTCACCCTGGCCAGCCTGTTGCGTTTGCATGGCTCAAGGCCGATGGAGCTCGCCAGCGCATGATCAGGGTTGTGTTGATGCTGGGTCTGAGCCTTCTGGCCTGGGTCCTGCCCGTCTGGGCCGGACAGGTTGACTGGATTGAGGTTCCAGCAACGGAGGCCGGACAGCAGTGGTGGGACCGAGGCAGCGTCCGGGAGGATCGGCAGGGTTTGCGCTCAGTTCTGAGCCGGTTCACGCCCGCTCCAACGTCCGAGGGCGAGCAGGCTCCCGGTGAGCTGTATGTGATGCAGCTCGACTGTGCTCAGCAGCTCTACCGCGATAAGCAGGTGAACGGCATCCCCCGCTTTGGCGCCAGCTGGGAGGCTGCCGGCGAAGACGGGTTGATCGGCTCGGTGATTGACGCCGTCTGCAACGAACCACTGGCCAGCTGAGATGAGTGTTCAACCGATTGGTGTGGCCATCGCCGGACTTGGTTTCGGCGAGAAGGTTCACCTTCAGGCTGTGAAGGCAAACTCGGATCTGCGCAGCGTGGCGTTGTGGCATCCTCGCCGCGAGCGGTTGGATGAGGCCTGCTCAGCTCATGGTCTCGCCGGTTATGACGACTGGGACGCTCTGCTGGCTGACCCGGCTGTGGAGGCTGTGGTGATTGCGACCCCCCCGGCACCACGGTTTGAGTTGGCTCGCCGTGCTCTGGAAGCCGGCAAACATCTGCTGCTGGAGAAGCCGATCGCCTTGCATACCGATCAGGCCAGGGAGTTGCAACGGCTGGCCATGGCGAGAGGCCTCTCGGTGGCTGTGGATTACGAATACAGGGCAGTCCCTCTGTTCATGCAGGCTGATCGCCTGCTCAGAGCGGGGGCCGTCGGTATCCCCTGGCTGGTGAAACTCGACTGGCTGATGGGCAGTCGCTCTGATCCAGAGCGCGGTTGGAACTGGTATTCCCAGGCGGATCAGGGGGGTGGTGTGATCGGTGCCCTTGGAACCCATGCTTTCGACATGCTCGCCTGGTTGATTGGGCCCGTGGCGTCGCTGCATGCCTTGAACAGCGTGTCGATTCAGCAGCGGCCCCATCCCGATGGTGGCTTGGCCCCTGTCGATGCGTCCGATGTGTCCTTGGTTCAGGCCAGCCTGCAGTGGCAGGGCCGACCTGAGTTGCCCGTGCCTGCCCAGGTCTGTCTCAGTTCGGTTTCGCGGAATGGTCGAGGTTTTTGCCTGGATATCACGGGTTCGGATGGTTCCCTGATGCTCAGCAGCAGCAATCAGAAGGACTATGTCCATGGCTTTGAACTTCAGCATGCTGCTTTAGGTGAGAGCTTCCGATCGGTCCCTGCGGATGACGATCTCGCTTTTGATCAAACCTGGAGTGATGGTCGGATCGCGCCTGTTGCCAGAGTGCTGGGGTGGTGGGCTCAAAGCATCCGCAGCGGCAGGCCGATGATTCCCGGCCTTGCTGAGGGCGTGCAGAGTCGTGATGCATGCGATCAGACCGAAGGACCACTTGCTCACGCTTGATTGCAGCAAATGATGCAACGCTTTTGTTCTAATTATGCGTTTTTCTTGTAACTAAAGTGCCTCGGTTCGCGAGCTTGGATTGAAGAATTGCGTTTCTCTTAATCTTTAAAATGGCTTTGGCGGATTACAGCTCAGAATTGATCGCCACAGCGAAGGCGCTTGCGGCCCCTGGAAAAGGGATTCTCGCTGTTGATGAATCGACCAAGACCATTGGCAAGCGTCTCGGATCCATTGGCGTTGAGAACACTGAGGCCAACCGCCAAGCCTATAGAGGAATGCTGTTCACTGCAGCAGGTTTAGGTGACTTCATCAGTGGCGCCATCCTGTATGAGGAGACCCTGTTTCAGAACCATGCCGACGGTGAGTCGATGGTCACCAAGCTGGGCAAGCTTGGCGTCATTCCCGGCATCAAGGTTGATAAGGGTCTGAGGCCCCTGGGCGGTGCCAATGCCGTTGAAACGCTCTGCACCGGCCTGGACGGATTGGTTGAGCGCGCTGCCGATTACTACGCCCAAGGCGCACGCTTCGCTAAGTGGCGCGCTGTTCTGCAAATCACCTCTGACGGCAGCCCCTCTGCGCTTTCGATTCGCGAAAATGCCTGGGGTCTGGCTCGTTATGCACGTTCGGTTCAGGAATCAGGCCTGGTGCCCATCGTGGAGCCCGAAATTCTGATGGATGGCAACCACAGCATCGAAACCACAGCTCGTATTCAGGAGCATGTGATTCAAGAGGTGTATCACGCTTGCCATGCCAACGGTGTTCTGCTTGAGGGCACCCTGTTGAAGCCTTCGATGACTGTTCAAGGCGCTGATTGTGCCGACAAGGCCGACCCGGCCAAAGTTGCAGCCATGACGGTGAGAACTCTCGAGCGCAGCGTTCCCGCCAGCGTTCCTGGCATCGTGTTCCTCTCCGGTGGCCTGAGTGAGGAAGCCGCCTCGGTGTACCTCAACCACATGAACAGCATCGAGCGCAAAGCGAAGTGGAACCTCGGGTTCTCCTATGGCCGTGCTCTGCAGCACTCATGTCTCAAGGGCTGGGCTGGTTCCAATACTGAGGCTGGTCAGAAGGCTCTTCTCGCAAGGGCTCAGGCCAATTCGGAAGCCTCACTCGGTCAGTATGTGCCTGGCTCCCAGCCATCATCTGATGAGCAGCTGTTCGTCGCTGGATACACCTACTGATTCCGTTTTGACCAGGCCTTGTCGCGAGGGCGACAGGGCTTGGTGACAAATTAAACACAAATAGGTAAAGTCTTCGCCCGGCGGAGTCTCATCCGTCCAGGTTCTATATCGGACTTTTCCTATGGCGCTCGTTCCGCTTCGGCTTTTGCTCGACCATGCCGCTGAAAACGGCTATGGCATTCCTGCTTTCAATGTGAACAACCTTGAGCAGGTGCAGGCCATCATGGAAGCGGCTGACGAGACCGACAGCCCGGTGATTCTGCAGGCCTCGCGTGGAGCACGCAGCTATGCCGGTGAGATCTTTCTTCGCCACCTGATTCTCGCGGCGACTGAAACGTATCCGCATATCCCCGTGGTGATGCATCAGGACCACGGCAATGCACCGGACACCTGTTATTCAGCAGCGATCAACGGTTTCACCTCCGTGATGATGGACGGCTCCCTGGAGGCCGACGCCAAGACCCCTGCCAGTTACGAGTACAACGTCAACGTCACCAAACAGGTTGTTGATTTCGCCCACTCTGTTGGTGTGAGCGTTGAAGGTGAACTGGGTTGCCTCGGTTCACTCGAGACCGGCAAAGGTGAGGCCGAGGACGGCCATGGTTTCGAAGGTGAGCTGTCCATGGACATGCTCCTCACCGATCCGGCTGAAGCCGCTGATTTCGTCACCAAAACCAAATGCGACGCGTTGGCGATCGCTATCGGCACCAGCCACGGCGCCTACAAGTTCACCCGCAAGCCCACCGGTGAGGTTCTGGCCATCAGCCGTATTGCTGAGATCCACAAAGCCATCCCCAACACCCACCTGGTGATGCATGGTTCCTCCTCCGTTCCCCAGGAGTGGCTGGAGATGATCAACAAGCATGGCGGTGCAATCCCCGAGACTTACGGCGTGCCCGTGGAAGAGATCCAGGAAGGGATTCGCAACGGTGTTCGCAAGGTGAATATCGATACCGACAATCGACTCGCCTTCACTGCCGCGGTGCGCGAAGCAGCCATGGCTGACCCAGCCAACTTTGATCCACGCCACTTCAACAAGCCGGCCCGCAAGTACATGAAGCAGGTCTGCCTCGATCGCTATCAGCAGTTCTGGGCGGCTGGCAACGCCAGCAAGATCAAGCAGCAGAGCATCACCCACTACGCCGGCCTCTACGCCAAGGGTGCCTTGAATACCAAGGCTGCTGTTGCTGTCTGACAGCAGGTTTCAAGCGATCCACTTTCAACCAATCCATAGGGGCCTTTGGCCCCTTTTTTTCTGCCTCAGGACAACCGCAGGAGACCCACTCAGGGGAGTGCCATTGCCTTGCCCTCGCGCCGAGGGTCTGCTGCGCCATGCCAGCGGCCGTTGATCCGTTGCAGCAGGGCTGTACCGCTGCCGAAGCGTTGAAACCGCACGCCCTGCCCATTGATCGCCAGCCGTTCCGGTGACACTGGCCACGGGAGCGGCGCCTCCTGTTCCAGCACCAGTGCACCATCGCTTACCGAGACGTGGGGTAACGCCACGGCACGGTGGGGGGGCTCCTTCCAGACCAGTGAGGCCAGCAGCGTTCGGCTCAGAAAGTGGGGGATCCTTCGACCTCCAGGACTGCCGGTTGCCAGCACAGGCCGCCCGTTGCGAAACACGATGGTCGGAGCCATGGATGACATGGGTCGTCGTCCCGGTCGACGTTGGTTGGCCACCGGCTCTGCTCCGATGCTGGGACGGAAGGAGAAGTCGGTGAGCTGATTGTTCATCACCATGCCGGCCACCAGATGCCGGCTGCCAAACACGGTCTCCACCGATGCGGTGTAGCTGACCAGGTTGCCATCACGATCCACGATGGTGATCTGACTGGTGCCGTCTTCGCGTCCATTGGCCGGCCTGGCAAATGGATAGCTGGGTTGTCCAGGGGGAAGGCCTGGAGCGGCCCGCAAGGAGAGATCGCTCTTCATCCGCCGCGCGCGCGCGGAGATGTATGCCGGATCCAGCAATGCCGAAACCCAGGGGGTGCCATCGACCGGATCACGCACCCAATACAGACGATCCGCATCGGCCCAGGCCAGTGCCTGGGCCAGGCGTTGCCAGCCGGAGGGCTGGGTGATCCTGTCCTCTCCGCTGATCGCATCCCAAAGCGCCAGGCTTTGCTGAACCGCCAGTCCACCGCTGCTGGGTGCTGGAACGGAGCAGAGAAGCTGGTCCCGCCATCGGCTGCACAGCGGCTGCCGCCTAATCACTCTGTATGACGCCAGATCGGCCGCTGACCAGCCTCGGAAGCGAGGCTCGACACTGTTGAGCGCTGAAAGCTCGCGCAGGATCTGATCCGCCAGTTTCCCTCGGTAGAAGTCCAGGCCTCCGTGGTGGGCGAGCCGCTCCAGGGTGCGGGCCAGGGCTGGGTTGCGAAGCCGTGTCCCGGGCCGGATGGCTGCACCGTTTGGTAGATACAGCTTCTGAAAGGCCAGGTTGTGATCGACTCCGAGTCGCTGTGCCAGGGCGATCGATCGAAGCAGTCGAGGGCTGGGCTCGAAGCCATCGCGGGCCAGTGTGATGGCGTGATCCAGCAGCTCGGACCAAGGCCGTCGCCCGTGTTGCTGGTGAGCCTCCCAGAGCAGAGCCACTGTTCCGGGAATGCCGATGGCCTGCAGGCTGCTGGTGGCCTGATGCCAGGGCAGTGCTTCCCCTTCGGCGTTCAGAAAATCGCTGGGGCGACTGCGTTGCGGTGCCGTTTCACGGCCGTCGAGCACCTCCAACTGCCGCCGCTGGGCGTTCCAGTGGAGCAGGAATCCGCCACCGCCAAGGCCGGAACTCTGCGGTTCCACCACCGTCAGGACCGCCTGAGCGGCAACGAGAGCATCCATGGAATGTCCACCAGCCTGAAGAGCCGCCAGTGCCGCAGCGCTGGCATGCGGATGGGCCGTCACCACCACGGCAGATCCAGAAGCAGTCGAAACCGGCTTGGCCGAACTTGAGGGGGCTTCGGGGTCTTGGCGGCTCACAGGAACCGGCCGGGCCGTTGCGATGCCACCCCAGACTCCAAGGATCAGCAGAAGGGCGCGGATCATCGGATCAGGCTGAGGTTGCCCCGGCGGCCGTCCAGTTGCGCCATGGCACCAAGTGGCAGTGCATTGTTGGGATGTCCGTGGCCGAGGGGCAGGTTCAGAACCAAGGGAATGCCCAGATCTCCCAGGCGCTCTTCCAGGATCTCTTCCATGCTGAAATCCCCAGGAAGGATGTCGTCCTCCGCCCAGCTGAAACGGCCGCAGGCCACCCCCGCCAGTTGCTGCAGCAGGCCAGCACTGCGCCACTGGGTGAGCATCCGGTCGATTCGATAAGGAGCTTCGCCTACATCTTCGATAACCAGAACCGCTCCTTTGAGGGACGGCAGCCAGGGCGTGCCGATCAGGTGCGTTGCCACGGTGAGGTTGGTCACGATCAGCGGTCCGCGACCGATGCCGGGGCGCAGCCCCTTGCCTTGCAGTGGCTTGACCGGTTGGCCAGTGAGCAGATTCACAGTGCGCTGCCAATGCTCATTGGACCCTCCCAAGGAGCCATGCACCGCCCCAGGACGTCCAGCCGCCCACTGGGCCAGCAACAGTGAGCTGCTGTCGGAGAAACCGAGCGTCCATTTGGACCGCGCTGGGAAGCGGAACCCCGCCTCCAATACCCGGGCACCTCCCCAGCCTCCACCGAGGTAGAACACAGCATCCACGGTGGGATCGCGCCAGGCCGTCGTGAGATCGGCGGCCCTGTTGAGGTCTGTGGCCGAGAAGTAGCGCCACTGCTGCATCACGCTGTCTGGAATCTCAAGCCGCCAGCCCTCAGCTGCACAGCGGGTGAGCAGGGGGTCGAGGTCGAGCTCCGGTTCGATCCAGGTGCCTGGATTCACCGCTCGGATACGGGCCCCGGGTCTCAGCGGCGCCAAGGGAGGTGCTGCTGCCTGCGCCCTTCTGTTCAGCAGAGGCGTCAGGGCCGCCGCTGCTCCTGAAATCAGCAGCTTGCGACGACGGAGCATCGGTTCAATTCAGCAGCGCCTGCAGCATGGCGCGTCCTTCAACGCCTCCGGTCGCTGGATCGCAGGCCCGCTCCGGGTGGGGCATCAGCCCAAGAACATTGCCTTTGGGGTTGGTGATACCGGCGATGTCATCGACTGAACCGTTGGGGTTGTTTCCGTAACGGAGGGCAATGGCATCGTCGTCCTGCAATTGCTTGAGAGTGTCTTCGCTGCATTGATACCGGCCTTCCCCGTGGGCGATCGGCAAGGTCAGATGCCCCTTGGCGCTGTAGTTCTGCAACCAGGTGGTACGGGCGCTGACCACCGTCAGATTCACGTCTTCACAGATGAAATGCAGATCGCGGTTGCGTGTGAGAGCCCCAGGAAGCAGTCCCAGTTCCGTGAGCACCTGAAAACCGTTGCAAATCCCAAGAACCCGACCTCCCCGTGCAGTGAACTCAACCAGGGAGCGGAGAGCTGGTGCGAAGCGGGCGATGGCGCCGCAGCGCAGATAGTCGCCATAGCTGAAGCCTCCAGGCAACACGACGGCGTCTAAACCGCTCAGATCGGTTTCCTCATGCCAGATCCGGCGCGTGGGAAGCCCTAGGCATCCCTGGGTGGCCCAAAGCACATCCCGATCGCAATTGGAGCCGGGAAAGACGATGACACCAATGCTCATGAGTCCAGCAGTTCAAGAGACCAGTCCTCGATCACTGGATTGGCGAACAAGCGATCGCTGAGCAGTTCGATCCGGCTTCTGGCCTCCGCCGCATCGGCGGCCTCGATTTCCAATTCAACGGCTTTGCCGATTCGCAGTTTGCTGATGCCCTCCACCCCTAAACGGGCTGCAGCACCTCGGGCCGCCTCACCAGCGGGATCAAGCACGGAGGGGCGCAGGCGCACGAGGACGCGGGCTTGAAAACGCGGCACGGTCACCAGCAGGGCTGATCAGATCCTGCCAGACCGATTTCAGCTCACGGATCGAGATGCTTGGTGTGGAAATCAGGAGAGGATGACGACCACGTTGGAAATGGGGGCCGAAGCGTTCATGAGCCTGTTCTCACTCAAGTGCGACAGCTGTGGGGCTCTCATCGAGCTACCCGGTCGGATCGGCTTCAAAGTCAAGGGGGGCGGTGATGCTCCGATGCTCTGCAGCAGCTGTCGTCGAAAGGATTGGTTGAATCACCGCCGCGATCTGCCCGGGAGCTGGTCCCAGCGGACGATTCCATTGGTTGCTGCCGGACTTGGTTTTCTGCTGGTGTGCGGTGGCCTGTGGATGCAACGAATCAGCGGGCCTTCGGCTCAGGAGAGCTTGCCCGCGAGTGAATCACTCTCTAGATAGAGAGTGCGACTGGGGAAGGCAAATTCAATTCCCTCCTTGGCAAAGCACTCCATGATTCCGAGATTCACCGCCTGCTGAGCGTCCATAGCCGTGGTGTAGTCGCGGGTGTCGATGTAATAAACGAGCTCGAGATTGAGGCTGGAATCGCCGAATTCTGTGAAATGGCAGCGATCAAAACTGGTATTTGGGATGACTTCAATAATCTGCTCCACCCATGCTGGAATCGCCTTCATCTGTTCCACGCTGGTGGAGTAAGTGACGCCGAGTGAATAGATCATCCGCCGATTCTCCATGTCGGCAAAGTTCAGAAGAGTGGTGTGTGTGAGAGCGGAGTTGTTCATCACCACCGCCTCGCCTCGCAGGCTGCGCAGATGGGTGGAGCGCACCCCGATTTTTTCAACCGTGGCGAATGTGGAACCAACATTGATGAACTGGCCAACAGTGAACGGCTTGTCCAGCAGAATCATCAGATAGGCAAACAGCTCCTGGGCAGGCTCTTTGAGCGCAAGGCCTACGCCGATACCACCAGCGCTCAAGAGGGCCCAGATCGCTGCCAGTTGCACACCCAGGCTCTGGAACAACACCAGAGCACCCACAATCCAGATCAGGGCCCTTACAAGGGGCTGAATGTTTTTGAACAGTTGTTCGAGGTCGCTGTCGCTTCGCCTGGCAACACTTTGAAGAAATCGGATGCCGATGCGGTTGATGAAGCGGATGAGGACAATCGATCCCACGATTCGCAGGACGACGTCGTAAGCCCTCGCCACATCATTGGGTAGACCGAGATTGGTCTTGACGATCAGCAGCGTGACGACGATTCCGAAAGGAAGGACCGCATCGCTCAGGGCCCGAAGCACGAAATCGTCGAAATCACACGATGTTCTCCGGCTGAAACGGGGTAGAAATCTGCGGAGTACGACCGTGGCGGCCAGGGTGATTCCCAAGCCAACAACCAGCTTGATCAAAAGGGTGTCAACATTCACTGTTTCGCCTGTTGCAGTCGATCGATTGTGCGATCAACCGCCAGCCACGGCAATGGTCAGCAGCGCTCCATCACCAGGGTGAGGTTGTTGGCCGGCATGGTGTGGCACCCAACCCGTTTCAAGGGCAGAGGCTGCAACAGCTCGTCGATCCAGGCCAGATCCCGCACTCCCCAGGCAGGATTGCGCTGCCGCAGGCTGGCATCGAACGCTTCATTGCTGGCACTGGTGTGGTGGCCGTTCTGCAGGAAAGGGCCGTAGATGAATAAGGGGGATCCGGTGGGGAGCAGCAACGCTGATTCCTCAAGCAGTGCTGCGGTGCAGTCGGGGGGACTGATGTGCAGCAGGTTGATGCAAACCACAGCCTTCAGTGACTCCCGGATGGTTTGGGGGAGGGGCCAGGGGCGTTCCTCAACATCAAGATTGAGGGCTGCTGGCATGACATCGTTGAGGCCTTGGTGGCGGATCCAGGCGTCGATGCTGGCGCGATGGTCCGGATCCGGATCGCTGGCCTGCCAGATCAGGTGTGGGAATCGCTGCTGAAAACAGACGGCATGTTCACCACTGCCGCTGGCCAGTTCCAGCACGGCTCCTGAGGCAGGCAACAGCTGGCTGAGCAGATCTTCGATAGGGCCGCGATTGCGTTCCGTCGCGGGAAAAAAAAGCCGTTGGTCCATCGTCAGTTCGGACATGGAATAGCACCGTGATGGCATTGACAGCATCTGTTGTCCACGGACTGTCCAGGCTGCTGTCCACGTCTATCCCCACTAAGGCTGAGGAATTGCATGAGGGGCTAAAGGAGAGGAAAAAAAAGCCTTCGCCGGTCAGTGAGGGGTTCTGCGTGGACAGGTGGACAGAATTCTTTTTCTCCCCCTTTTTTGCTGTGAATAAACAGCAAATTCCACGTTGATTGAATCTTAGTCAACTCTTAATTGGATGTTCACATCCTCTTTTCCTGAAAAGGATGTTGTGTTCCATACAGTCGGCCTGTGTTCACGGCACATCTCCATGGTTTCGACGTTTTCCAGTCATGCCG